>DATMTC010000067.1:0-3901 GCA_035565115.1 Microbacteriaceae bacterium
GCCATGTACATCGTGGCGTATGTCGGGTTGAACTTGCTCTTGAATCGGAACAGTGACGAGAATCCGTATGCCGGTTCGAGCGTTTTGGCCAAGAATTCGAGCAGCCGGCTCATCGCGGTCGGCTCCGGCGCCACCTCCCCAGCCTGCAGGGGCTTGGTCGCGAGCGGTGCGCCAGACAGGCTCAGCACTTCGATGCCGTCCTTCTGCATGTGCAGCGCTGCAGACGCGATGACGAACTCCATGATGCCGGGGATCGCGTCGTCGCTTCTTCGCATGAAATCGATGGTCCAGCCGATGACGCTGCCATCCCGGTATGTCGGCAGCCAACTCGTGATGGCCTGCATCCGACCATCCGGCCCGATCGCCAAGAACAGCTTGACCTCTTGGTCCTTCAACTCGGCCATTCCGCCGAGCGTGAACCCCATCTCTGGCAGTTCCTTCTCAGACACCCACTGCTCGCTGATCGCATTGATCTGATTCAGCATCGTCAACGGAAGCGCATCCCAGGTCGTCCACAGTGTTGAGATGTTCTCTTTGATGCCGCGATTGAGCGCCTGCCGCACCTTCTGCCACGGCTTTCCCGCCATGTCGAGGGTGACGGGATGCATGAGTGTCTCCTCGCCGACGGAGAGGTGCTGCCACTGCAGCCGCTGGAAGATCGGCAGGTACTGCTCGTGAAAGCTGTAGAAGACCGGCGTCCAGCTGTTGGCGTCGCAGTACGCGATGAACCCGTCGATTGTCTGCTCGGCCCGATCGCCTGCGCACACCGGATCCGACAGGGTGATCGCCACCTCGTTGATCACCCGGTAGGCGACGGCAGCCTGCCCGTCTTCGCTGAACCAGTAGACGTTGCCAGGCCAGGTGCCCATGAAGCCGAGCGTGCCGCCGCCGTGCACCTTCAGGAGTGCCAGGAATCTGGCCTCATCTTCCGTGTTCCTGCTGGTGCTCGTCGCTCGATACAACCGCAGCGCCGCCAGGATGAACACCGCCCAGAACACCGGGCCAACCCACTGATAGGCGAACAGCGCAATGTCATCTGCCGGAACGATCACGGTGCCGAATCCGGTGTCGAAGCCGATCGGCGTGAAGCGCCGGATCGTATCGATCAGCAGGTCTCCTGCATTCGAATCTGGCACGTATCCGCCGAGCCACAGCATGCCGATGACGAAATACGCGGCTGCAAGCACCACGAACGCGATCACGACCGTAGCCACGAACGTGCGGATGGCCGGCCCAGGCGTGCGGATGCGGAAGTGCCGGCGCCCGGCATACAGAATCACCATCATGGCCGCTGGCACCAGCGCCACCGCTGCGATCCAGAGCACGATCTCGATCGCCGGAGTCGGCGACGCACCAGTCCCGCTTCGCGAAAGCGGCTCGGCCGGAACGATATCGCCGATACCGAGCGTGATGAACGAGAGAACAATGAGCGCGGCGTTCACGACCAGGGCGAGCACGTACGCGAAGTGGCGACCACGCCGCAACCCGATCGCGGCGACGAGCAGCAGGGCCAGCGGCACGAGGCTGAGCAGCAGCGGACCGACACCTGCCGCGCTTGCCAGCGCCAGTTGCCGATCGCAGCTGGCGCTCACCGTGTCTGCGCACTGCTTCAGCACGTCGTCGAGGTCGGGCTGGGCAAACAGCGTGCTGACGAACGACAGCGGGCCGACGCCGTTGTGAGAGAGCGATGCGGTCAGCGGGCCGAGCCCCGTCACGGCGAGAATGGCCGCGATCAGGTTCCTCGCCTCTGCGTGTGAACTGTGCCGCCACTTCGGCTTCGCAGGACCGCGGGTCATGAAGGCGCCCATCATCAGACCGAGCAAGGCTGCGATCAGCCGATAGAAGTTGTCTGAGTCGCCGTTGTAGAGCACGAACATGATCAGCGCGGCGAAAACGATCACCCGGATGCGCCTGCGCCACAGGCCTGGCGCGAACGCGCTCGCCGCCAGTAGTGCGCCGACGATGCCGACGGTCGGGTCTGCCACAAGGTCGACGGCGGTGCTGGATGCCCAGAGCTCGCCGATCGAAAACGCGCCCCACTGCACGAAGACGGCAATGATGACGCCGATCACGCCGGTTCCCACTAACGCGATCGATGCCTTCACCGTGCCAAGGAGCCGCTCAGCCAGGGCCATCAGCGTCAGCGCGAGAACCACGCACACGACGACCTGGAACACATCGTTCGGCACGAACAGAGCGGTGAACGGTGTCCACCACATGCCGCCGTTGATGGTCGTGCTGATCCCGGCGGCCCATCGCAACGAGTCAGCGCTGCTCGTGATCGGGGTGAACATCGTTCCGGTGATGATCGATGTGATGACGATGATGACCGCGAGGCCGATGCTGGCAGGCGCGGTGCGAACGTAGCGGCCGACGATTCTCAGCGCGCCAGGAGTGCGCGCCGCGGCCAAGTTCTCGGTGCCGCTCGTCGTGCGCGGTGCTTTCGTTTGCTGCTCTGCTTTCGATTGCTGTTCTGGCATGCGCTGTTCTGTCACTGCGTCATCCTCAATTCGGTTTGCTGAGCCCGAGCCGTGGATACAGCACCTCGAACCCCTTGGTCAGTCCGCCGTTGAGGGCGTCGACGACGTGACCGGCACCCGGCACAACGTAATAGGTCGTCGTCATCCCCGCGGCCTGCGCGGCCTTCGCATTTCGGTCTGCCCCTGGGATGAAGCCTGGGTCATTCTGGCCGACCGTGAATATCGCGTCGCTGTTCGCATACGCGCCCTTGTGCGTGGCAAGGATGCTCGTTGGCTTCGCGGCTTCGAACGCAGCCTTGTTGCCGCCGAAGACGTCGCGGATCGTCGCATCCTGCGTTTCGACGCCGGGGAATTCGTCGCCGGAGATGTCGAGCAGGTTTCCCCAGACATCCGGCGACTGGGCGGCGAGCTGGAACGCGCACGCTCCACCGTTCGAGTAGCCGGCCACTGTCCAATATTTTGCTTCGCGCAGAATGTTCAGGTTGGCCTTCGCCCAGTTCACGACGTCGCCGCTCAGGTAGGTGTGCACCTTGCCGTATTTCGTCGAGTCCGCGCAGACCGGATCGACGGATGGGCTGCCGAGCTGGTCGGCGACGACGACGATCGGCGCGAGCCCCTCGTGCTGCGACGCGTACTTGTCGAGCACTGCCGCAATGTACTGCGGGTCAGGGGTGCCTGGTTGCCCCATCATCAACAGAACGAACGGCAGCCGCGGCGCGTTCTTGACCTGCGCGGCAGGAGGCAAGTACAGCGAGGCATCCCGCGCCTTGAACCCTGAGAGCGTGTTCGGGATGGCATCCTTGCCGATGAGCAGCCCAGTCTTGCCCGTCTTCGGCATGTCGGCCGGCGGCTTCCAGGTCTGCCACAACGGCTTCGTCGGGTCCGCCGTCGACGTGTTCACCGGGCCGACGCCCCCGTCGATCGCCTGTCCGGTGACGATGCCGAACATCGAGCCGACCGTGTGGTTGAGTCCGTAGTATGCGTTGATCGCGAGCGTGCCGGTGAGTGCGAAGATCACGATCGAGACCGCAGCGATGACCTTGCGCCACCAGCGGGACTTCCACAGATTGACGATGGCTAAGGCGATCGCGGCGAACGTCACGATCACCCAGATCGTGGCCTGAGCCGGTAGCGGCTCGCCGAAGGTACCCATGGCGTTGACGATGAAGACCGTGGCGGCGCCGATGACCGCGCCTGCGAGGATGCCGACCAGGGCTGTTGCAATCCAGCGCGCAGTCGGGCGACGCAGCAGCAGGTACAGCGCCGCAACAATCGAGATGACATAGAACACCGGAATCAGTGGGCCGTTGATAATCTCAATTGCCAGCAGCGCATCGAACACGTTCGCCCCTACCCTGTGCGGAACCGGTCAATCGGCCGACATCGCCAATCTATCGATACGTGCGGTGCACTGACAATCA
>DATMTC010000068.1:0-2869 GCA_035565115.1 Microbacteriaceae bacterium
GCCACGAGCGAGACCACGGCCTCGATCTCCGGCGAAAGGTGCCTGTCGTGCCCCGGCCCGTCGACAACCGTGCGCACGAGGTCGCGCACGGCGCCGGTGGCCACACCAGGTCGCAGCGGTGCGCGCAGATCGAGCCCGCGAGTCGCCGTCATGATCTCGATGGCAAGCACCCGAGATAGCCCGTCGATCGAACGCCGCAACTTGCGTGCCGCGGACCAGCCCATCGACACGTGATCCTCTTGCATCGCGGATGACGGAATCGAGTCGACGGATGCGGGCGCTGCCAGCCGTTTCAACTCGCTGACGATGCCAGCGGCGGTGTACTGCGCGATCATCAACCCAGAGTCCACACCGACCTCGTGCGCGAGGAACGGCGGCAGTCCCTGATTGCGCGCCTGATCCAGGAACCGGTCGGTGCGCCGCTCGCTCATGCTCGCGACATCCGCGGCCACGATCGCCAGAAAGTCCAGCACGTATGCAATCGGCGCACCGTGAAAGTTCCCGTTCGACTCGACCCGCCCGTCGAGCGTGATCACGGGGTTGTCGATCGCGGATGCGAGCTCCCGCTCGGCAACAAGCGAAGCGTGCGCAACCGTGTCGCGCGCGCCACCATGCACCTGGGGAGCGCACCGCAACGAGTACGCATCCTGAACGCGGGTATCCTCCGGCCCTTTATGGCTGGCCACGATCGGCGAGCCGTTGAGCATCGACCGGATGTTCGCGGCCGACACCGCCTGCCCGACCTGTGGCCGCAGCCGCTGCAGATCGTCGGCGAACACCGCATCCGTTCCCAGCAAGCCTTCGACGCTGAGCGAGACCGCAATGTCGGCAGTCGTCAGCAGCTGCCCCAGATCGTCGATCGCGAGGGCGAGCATCCCGAGCATCCCGTCTGTACCGTTGATGAGCGCAAGCCCCTCCTTTTCGGCGAGGACGACCGGCCGGATGCCTGCTGCGGCCACCGCAGCGGATGCGTCGACGAGCGCGCCGCTGGAATCCCGAACCTGGCCCTCGCCCATCGCCGCGAGCGCGCAGTGCGCAAGCGGAGCAAGGTCCCCAGAGCAGCCGAGCGAACCGTATTCGCGCACGAGCGGGGTGATGCCGGCGTTCAGCAGCGCAGCATACGTCTCGACGGTCTCGCGCCGCACGCCGGTGCGACCGGTCATCAGAGTCGACAGTCGCAGCAGCATGAGCGCGCGGACAACTTCGCGCTCGACTTCTGGCCCGCTGCCGGCGGCATGCGACCTCACCAGGCTGGCCTGCAGTTGAGCCCGGCGATCGGCAGGGATGTATGTCGTGGCCAGCGCGCCGAACCCGGTCGAGATTCCGTAGTGCGGTTCCTCTGCGTTCGCCAGCGATTCGACGAGCGAACGGGACGCGTCAACGGCGTCGAGCGCCCCAGCATCCAGCTCGACGACCGCGTCGTGTCTCGCAACGGCGACAACGTCTGCGATGGTGACGGCACCCGTGCCGACGATGACCGCTTGCGGCGGGATGGATGTGCTCATCCTCCGATTGCACTACATGCCGATGACGGCGACAACGCGGGTAGACTCGTGCATGTCCGGTATGCCGGACGCAAGCCGAGGTGTTGGGAGAACGATGACCGCCGCCTCGAAGGTGCCAGCGGCCGACGCGACACTGCGCATCCTCACGTTCCTCGGCGGTCATCGCGGCCCCGTGCCCGCTTCGACCATTGGATCGGCGCTCGACCTGCCCCGCTCAACCGTCTACCAATTGCTGAATGTGTTGCAGGAACGCGGCTTCGTCGTGCACATGCCTGAGGAGCGCCGATACGGCCTCGGCGTGCGTTCGCTCGAACTGAGCTCAGGGTATTCGCGGCAGGAGCCGCTCGCGCACCTTGGCCGCAGCCTGGTCGCCGGCCTGGTCGATCAGGTCGGAGAGAGCGCACACCTCGCAGTTCTGCACGGGCGGGATGTGGTCTACGTCGTCGAAGAGCGGGCGGCGCGCAGGCCAGCCCTCGTCACGGGAGTCGGCGTGCGGTTGCCGAGCCACCTGACGGCGAGCGGCCGAGCGCTGCTTGCCGCCCTGCCCGCCGCCCAGCTGCGTGCCCTGTTCCCGGATGCTGGTGCGTTCGCCGACAGGACGGGTCACTCTCCACGCAGCTACCGGGAGTTGCGCACGGTGCTGCAGCAAACGCGTCAGCAGGGATTCGCCAGTGAGGATGGCGAAGTGACCGAGGGCATGGCATCCGTCGGCGTTGCCGTTCTCGATCACGTCGGCTGGCCCGCCGCAGGAATCGCGGTTACATTCCCGAAAGAGAATATTGCCGAAGATGGCTGGCCTGGCCTCGCAGCGCAGATCTCGCGAACGGCCGCTGAGTTGGGCAGGCGCATCCGCGGTCGCGTTGGCTGATCGACGCGGGTCGCGTCGGCCTGGCGCCCGCCCGTCATCCATTGATACTTTTCCGGGCAATTGGTCGTGCCGCGGCGCTCACAATTGCCCGAAAACCTATCGCGCGAGTGCCCGACCCGCGCCGCCGCTACTCGTCGATGAGCGTCGGTACCCGCCCGGTGACCGTGTTGGGCTTCGCGGCATGCTCGGCGAACCAGGCATCCTCTCGGCTGGTGATCACCCGTCCGAGAATCGCGTAGAGACCTCCAGAGACGATCAGCCCGAGGATCCAGGAGATGTCTGCGCCCCCAAGTGGCGCCACCATCGGCCCGGTGTAGAAGCTGGTGCTCATGAACGGAATCTCGACCAGGATGCCAACGCCGTATGCGATCAGCGCGCGCCAACCCCACCGGCCATAGATGCCCTTCGGGTCGAAGATCGACGGCAGGTGATAGCGCTCGCGGCGGATCCAGTAGAAGTCGACCAGGTTGATCGCCGTCCACGGGATGAGGAAGTA
>DATMTC010000069.1:0-3749 GCA_035565115.1 Microbacteriaceae bacterium
CCACGTCGACACCGGAGCGCCTCTGACCGTCGGACAGGGCGTTTCGGTCGGCCACAACGCTGTTCTGCACGGCTGCACCATCGAGGACGACGTGCTCGTCGGAATGCATGCGACAGTGATGAACGGCGCCGTCGTCGGCGCGGGGTCCCTGATCGCCGCCGGTGCTCTCGTGACCGAGGGTGCGATCATCCCGCCCCGATCGCTTGTGGCGGGCGTGCCTGGCAAGGTGCGACGCACGCTGTCGGATGCCGAGGTCGACAACATCCGCGAAAACGCCGCCATCTATCTCGAGCATTCGGCGTTGCACGCGAGCGCTTAACGGCGGCGCGCGTCGCCCTCTTTCGCACGTGCTGCCGGCGCGACCGCGACCGAGGTGCCTTCCGTGATCCGCAGCAGTTCGTCGTAGCTCGTGGGGAACACCGTGTGCGGATGCCCGGCTGCCGCCCACACCTGCGGGAATTCATCCAAAGCGACGTCCACGAACGTCCGCAGCGGCGCTGGATGACCGGTCGTAGCAACTCCGCCGATCACCTGGCCGGTGGCTGCCCGCACGACATCCGCGGATGCTCGCCCTAACGTTCCGCCGAGCTGCTCGCCCAAGAATGCGGTGTCGACACGATGTCCGCCCGAGGTCATGACCAGGATCGGCTCGTCATCCAACGTGAAGACGAGCGAATTCGCAATCGCGCCGACCTCAATGCCGATCGCTGCCGCGGCCGCCGCTGCTGTCGGTGTCGCCTCATCGAGCCAGCGCACCTGCCCCTTGGCGCCGCGCTCGCGCAGCGCTGCTTCAACGTGGGTGACCGTTGGGTGTTGACGATCGGATGCCATCCGCCCAGTTTGCCACGTTCCCGGGCTGCTCAGGCTGCAGCGAATCGCTGGGCGACAAGATCGACCAGCGCGTCGAGATAGGCGTCCTGGCTCACACCGGAAGGATGCTCGGCCATCGAGTCGCGCAGAACCCAATAGTGCGAGACGGCGCCCATGAGCACAGCGGCGAGCGCTTCCCAATCGATATCGTCGGTCCGGTCGCCGACCTGCGCACGCAGCCAGGTTGCAAGCACAGACTGGATGCGACGCATCTCGTTCTCGCGGACCAACCGAATCAGTTCTGGAAAATCACGCAGGTCGCGCAGGATGATCCGATTCAAATCACGCTCTTCGTCAAGGCGGGCCAAACCGGCTCGCGCCACGGCACGCAGCCGATCGCGAAGCGATGCGTCGCTCAACGCCTGAGGGTCGTCGATGAACTGCTCGAGCGATCGTGCTGAGGCAAGCTGTTCACGAACGCCCGTCTCCAGCAGTTCACGCTTCGAGCCGAAGTGCCGGTACAAGCCGCCCGATCCTGAACGCAAACCGGCTTCGGCCTCGATCTGGGCAACCGTGGTCGCAGCGTAGCCGCGCTCACCGAAAAGCCGCATCGCGGCATCCGTCACTCGTTGCCGCGTCGGGCTCCGGTGCGATGGGGCGGGCTCGCGATCATTCATCATCGCCATCGTACCGAGCAGGCGGCGCGACGCCTGGAGGGACGGATGCTGACGGCTCCATTCCGGCGGTCGAGCGCGACCGCCGCAAGAGGATTTGTGGTTCCGGCGATAGGCGGGGTGCGAGGTCTCGATACGCGGCGCTCGTACCTCGCGTCGCTACTCGACCACCGGGGTCGGTTCGCCCCGGTGGTCGAGTAGCAGCTCGCGCAGCGAGCCGCGTATCGAGACCCCGTGAGCCGATCTGCAGTTCCGCACCACAGGCGAGGTGCCAGTTCTCGATACGCTCGCTGCGCTCGCTACTCGACCACCGAAAGTGTGGAACATTCCCAGCAGCCATCACCAGCCCGTGAGGCGGCCAACTGCGACGAACAGGCAGAGCAGGAACAGCACCAGGTTGACGCCGAAAACCTGCCGGTATTCGCGCAGCGACGCGTGCGAGAAGCTCGCGCCGGTCATGATCGCGGCGAAGCCGATGGCGGCAAGCGGGGTCAGAATCGGTGCGATCCCTGTGGCTTGAGGGAGGATGAGTCCCATGGCCGCCAGCAGTTCGAAGGCGGCGATCGTGCGAATGAACGGCAAAGGAAACGGCGCGACGCCGGTCTGACCTGTCGTGATCATCCGCTCCTTTGCCATGGTCGATTTTGCGATGCCGGACGACAGGCAGACCGCGGCGAGGATGCCTTGAGCGACCCAGAGTGCGATGTTCATGTGTACGTCCTCTCATAAAAGTAAGTACTTACTTTTATGCTAAGCCGCGAAGAGAGCATCCGCAATCCCCTGATACGCACCGGCTTCCCCAGCTTCGCCGCGCTCCAGCTTCGGCAGCTTCGCCGAGTGCTCCCGTATGGTCACTTAGAACCCGGTCTTAGTGACCATGAGGGAGCACTCGGCGAATCGAGCGGGCGGTGGGGAGACCCGCGCGCTGCAGAGGGGAGGCAGACAGCTAGAGTCGCTCGGCGGCCAGCACCACGTTGTGGAGCAGCATCGCACGAGTGAGCAGGCCGACTCCCCCTGGCACCGGCGACAGGTAGCCAGCAACTTCTGCGACGCCAGGGTCAACATCGCCCGACAGCTTCGCCCGGCCACTATCTGTTGTGCCGACGCGGCTCACGCCAACATCGACGACTGCCGCGCCAGGCTTGACCCAGTCCGCCTTGACGAGCCCGGGCTGCCCGACAGCTGCGATCACGATGTCAGCGCGACGCACGACCGATGGCAGGTCGACGGTGCGCGAGTGCGCGAGCGTCACTGTCGCATCCAGCCCCTTGCGCGTGAGCAGCAGACCGAGTGGCCGCCCGACCGTCAAGCCGCGGCCGATCACGACAACGTTCTTGCCGCTGATCGGCACCTCATAACGGCGCAGCAACTCGACGACCCCCGCAGGAGTGCACGGAAGCGGGAACGCAGCACCCGATCCGCTCGCTGGATCAACGCTGAGCACCAATCGGCCCAGGTTCGTCGGATGCAGCCCGTCCGCATCCTTCGCAGGATCGATCAGTTCGAGCATCGCGTTCTCGTCAATCCCCTTCGGAAGCGGGAGTTGCACGATGTAACCCGTGACGTCTTTGCTCTCGTTGAGCTGGCGGATGGACGCCTCAATGTCGGCGGTCGACGCATCCTCTGGCAGGTCGATCCGCACCGATTCGATACCGACCTCGGCGCAGTCGCTGTGCTTGCCTGCTACATACGACACCGACCCAGGGTCCGCCCCGACGAGCAACGTGCCGAGCCCGGGCCGGATGCCCCGCGCGTGCAACGCGTCGACGCGCGCCTTGATCTCCGACTTGATCGCGGCCGCGGTCTCACGACCGTCCAGGCGAACAGCCGTCATCGACCCTGCTCCTGGATGCTCGAGACGAGTTCCACCGTTTCGGCAGGCTGTCCACTCGGGCCGAGGCCAGGGTACAGCGGGAACGCGGCCGTCAGCGCCTTCACTCTGGTGCGAAGCGCCTGCACATCAGCTCCAGGATGCAGCGCTGCCGCAATGATGTCTGCGACCTCGGTGAACTCGGCATCGCCGAAACCGCGCGTTGCCAGCGCGGGAGTACCGATCCTCAGACCGCTCGTGACCATCGGAGGGCGAGGGTCGAACGGCACCGCGTTGCGGTTCACGGTGATTCCGACCTCGTGCAGAACATCCTCGGCCTGCTTGCCGTCCATGGGCGAATTGCGCAGGTCGGCGAGCACCAGGTGCACGTCGGTTCCACCCGTGAGCACGTCGATGCCGCTTGCGCGCGAGTCATCCGCCGTCAAACGGGTTGC
>DATMTC010000070.1:0-8785 GCA_035565115.1 Microbacteriaceae bacterium
CGGGGGCGCCGTCGTGTTCCCCAGGTGGAACACACTCGTGAACGATGCTGGATGCGCCTCCTCACCCTTCAGCATGCTCAGGATGGCGCGGCCGGCAGCGCGGCCCTTGTCAACGGCAGGCTGCACCATGGTGGTCAGGTCGTACGGCCACAGGCCATCCACTCTGATGCCGTCGAAGCCGAGCACGCTCAGTTCCTCAGGAACCGAGATGCCCAGTTCCTCTGCCGCCCGGATGACGCCTGCTGCGAGCAGATCGCTCTGTGCCACGATCGCCGTCGGCCGCTGATCGGCGGGAACATCAAGCAGGCCACGGGCAGCGATCATGCCCTCCTCGACCCTGCTGCCTGCAGTGCTGACGCCCGTCGCATCCGGGTAGACATCGCGCAGTCCTGCCAGCCGCTGCGTCGTGGTCGACGCGGTGCTCGCGGCGATGCGCTCATCGGTCAGCGGGCCGCGGATGCGATCACGATCGAGCGACAGACTGACAACGGCCACCTTCGTGTGCCCCAATTCACGAAGGTGCTCGACGCCCGCCCGGGTTGCCTCGCGATTGTCCTGCTCGATCTGGAGCACGTCGTCACCCGGCTCGCCCTCGATCGCAACGATCGGGATGCCGCGTGAACGCAGCGCGGCAAGCGACTCCGAGTATCGCGGGCTGCAGCCGATCAGCACGACGGCATCCATCGGGGCGTCTGCGATGGTTGCGCCGTGTTCGTTGCCGCCGACATCCGCGAGCAGGAGCAGGCCGGCGTCGATGGCGCCGAGCTCCTGAGAGAGACCGTCGAGCATGGCGATCTTGATCGGGTCGTGGAAGGCGTCGCGCACGCGTTCCTCGCTGACGACGCCGACGATCCCTGAGCGCCCGCGACGCAGCGATCGTGCACGCGGGTCTGGGCCGCCATAGTCGAGTTCGCGCGCGGCAGCCAGCACACGTTCTCGCGTCGCATCCGAAACGGGGCCTGTGCCGCTGAACGCGAGGGATGCCGTCGATGCCGAGACGCCTGCGCGCGCGGCGACTGCGGCGAGGGTTGGCCTGGGGGCGTCGCGTTCGGTCATGCGCTTGCTCCCGTTCTGTTGGGTCTCGAACCGTGTGCTGCTGAGTACACGCGGCTCGCTTGACCTGCGGTGCCTGATTCGATAGCTTAGGCGAATCGTACTATCGAATCGATTCGATAGGCGGATTCATCCTCATTCAGCTCCGCGAGCGTGCGCGGCGGCCACTCCCATAACTGCCAATCGAGATCCATCGTCGAATGACTTCCCCCATGACCCCCCACACCGGCGCCGTGCCCATCGCGCACTCACGCGGCGACCTGCGCGCATGGCGTAACGCCGTCTTCGTCGTCTTCGTCTTGAGCGGTCTGCTGCTGGCCAGCTGGGTGGCCCGCATCCCCGGCGTGCGCGACAGCCTGCAGCTGAGCACGGCGGGGGTCGGCCTTCTGATCCTCGGAATGTCCATCGGCGCGATCGTCGGCTTGGTCGCATCCGCTCCCCTGCTTGCCAGACTCGGCGCGCGACGCGGCATGATCTTCGCGCTCGGCCTTGCGTCATTCGGCATGGTGCTCGTCGGGGTTGGCGCCACCTTCATTCCGTTCATTCCGATCGTGGCGGTCGGGCTCATTCTGCTCGGCCTCGGCAACGGCATGTGCGACGTGATGATGAACGTCGAAGGCGCGGAAGTCGAGCGTGAAATCGGCAAGACGCTGATGCCGCTGATGCATGCATTCTTCAGCCTGGGGACCGTTGTCGGCGCCGGCGCGGGTGCTGCCGCTGCAGCGCTGCACATCTCGGTCGGCTGGCACATGATCGGCACGGCAATCGTGATTGTTGTCTCCGTCGTCATTGCCGTGCGATTCATTCCGGCGAAGCAGCAGCTCGGCGACACCGCTACGACGGCGGAGGCGAAGCCGCGCTGGCGCGAGCGGATGCTTGACAGCCTGTCTGTGTGGGCCGACTGGCGACTCATCGTGATCGGCATCGTCATGCTCGGCATGGCATTCACCGAGGGCTCTGCAAACGACTGGATCGCGCTGGCGACCGTCGACGGACATCACCAGACCAATGCGACAGGCGCTGTGGTGTTCGGCGTCTTCGTGGCGGCGATGACGGTCGGCCGCGTGGCGGGAGGCCCGCTCGTCGACCGCGTCGGCAGGGTCATGGCCATCCGGTTGACCGCCGGCCTCGGCGTGGTCGGTCTGCTGATCTTCATCTTGGGCGGCCCGCTGTGGCTCGTCGTAATCGGCACGGTGCTGTGGGGGTTCGGGGCATCGCTCGGTTTCCCGCTCGGCATGTCGGCGGCGGCTGAGGATACGAAGCGCGCCGCAGCCAGGGTGAGTGCGGTTGCGATGATCGGATACTGCGCATTCCTGGTCGGGCCTCCGCTGATCGGCTTCCTCGGCCAGACGTTCGGGCTACTGAACGCACTGTTCGTCGTGTTCGTTCTTCTGGTGGCATCCGGGCTCTGCGCGTCGGCCGTTCGTGAGCGCTCCGGCCAGCACTCGCGCGGCTGAGCATCCGCGATTCGAACTGGCCGAGCGTCCGCCTCGACGCACCTCGCGGACTCCTGCACGCAAGTGGGTTAGCCTCTTCAGGTGCGTTTGGTGATTGCGAAGTGTTCCGTTGACTACGCGGGGCGCCTCAGTGCGCACCTGCCGCTTGCGACCAGGTTGCTCATGATCAAGGCGGACGGGAGCCTGCTCGTACACTCGGATGGCGGATCGTACAAGCCGCTGAACTGGATGAGCCCGCCGTGCACGCTGGCGGTTCTCGAACCTGACGCAAGCCAAGCGGATGCCGGCATCACCGAGGTCTGGAGGGTCACCCAGGCCAAGACATCCGACGCTCTCATCGTCTCGATCCACGAGATTCTGCACGACTCGGCGCATGACCTCGGCATCGACCCCGGACTGCAGAAGGACGGCGTCGAGGCGCACCTGCAGAAGCTTCTCGCCGAGCAGATCGAGTTGCTCGGCGACGGTCACACGCTGGTGCGGCGCGAGTACATGACGGCGATTGGGCCCGTGGACATCCTGGCTAGGGATGCCCACGGAGCATCCGTCGCCGTCGAGCTCAAGCGGCGAGGCGATATCGACGGTGTCGAGCAGTTGACCCGTTATCTCGAGCTGATGAACCGTGATCCGCATCTGGCGCCTGTCGCCGGGGTCTTTGCTGCGCAGGAGATCAAACCGCAGGCGCGCACGCTGGCCGAAGACCGCGGCATCCGTTGCCTCGTGCTCGACTATGACGCGATGCGCGGGCTCGACGACTCAGACAGTCGCCTGTTCTAGCACCTCCGATACCAACCACCACGACCAACGACCACGTCTGGAGCATCCGCCATGACCGAACCATCCCGTGAGTTGCCACAAACTGCTCTTCCCGACGCCAACGAAGCGCAATTTATGGCAACTCAGCGGAAGGGGCTGCGGATGTTCGGACGCACCGGATTCGAAGTCTCGCCGATCTGCGTCGGCGCCTCGGGGTGGGGGCCGAAACGCGATGGCGAAAGCACGGCGGAACGAGATGAGAGGATCGGCCGTCTCGCCAGCACCGTGCTCGCCGGCGAGCGCACAGTGAACGACAGCACAGTGAATTACATCGACACGTCGAACATCTACGGACGCGGCGAGTCCGAAGCGCTCATCGGCGCCGCGCTGAAGGCGACAGGGGGCATCCCGAGCGGATTCGTCGTGCAGACCAAGCTCGACCGCAACCTCGCCACCAACGACTTCAGTGCGGCCGAGATGCAGCGATCCCTCGAGGAATCGCTCACCAGGCTCGGGCTTGATCGCCTGCAGATTCTCTTTCTGCACGACCCGGAGAACATCGGCTTCGATGCATCGATGGCCGCGGGCGGTCCGGTCGAAGCACTCGTGAAGATGAAGGATGCCGGACTCGCCTCCGCCATCGGAATCTCAGGCGGTCCGGTCGGCATGCTGCAGCAGTTCGTCGAAACCGACCTGTTCGACGCGCTTGTGACGCACAACCGGTTCACCCTCGTCGACCGGTCGGCGAGCGCGCTTTTCGACGCGGCAACCGAGCGCAACCTCGGCATCAACAATGCGGCGCCATACGGCGGAGGCGCGCTCAGCGGCCGCCCAGGAACGCGCGATCGATACGGCTACTGGCCGATCCGGCCCGAGGTGCGCGCATCGATCGACGCCATGGCACAGCTGTGCGACGACGCGGATGTTCCGCTGCGCGCCGCCGCGTTGCAGTTCAGCATGCGCGATCCGCGCATCCACAGCAGCATCGTCGGAACGTCATCTCTCGAACGCCTCGACGAGGCACTAGAGGACGCAGCGGTGCACATTCCGGATGACCTCTGGGCCGAGCTCGATCGGCACCTGCCACCGGCGGCATCCGCCCTCGATGCGTGAGAACAACCTCGATTCGCTTACCCTAGTCGGGTGGCAGCTACCCCTCGATTTCCGCACAGCTATGTCAACACCCCGGTGTTGCGTGCGCTCGACGACATGCACGATGAGCCGAGCACCGAGAAGCTCGCCGGGCTGCTCGATGCAGCGCTGACAGGCGGCCTCGTCGTCGATATCACCGGTTCGACGCAGGAATCCGGGCCGCAAGCGCGCACGCTGATCTCCAGCGACGGGCAGGGCGTTTTGCCCCTCTTCACGTCGATGAAGGCCCTCGAGGCAGCAGTCGGCGCCTCTGCCCCTGGCACAATGGTGCAGGCGACCATACTTCCCGCCCGCGACGCGCTCACTCTCGTCACCGCGGACGACCTCGCTGCGGTTCAATTCAACCCGGGGCCACGAGCCCTTGTCGTTGCCAGAGCCCACATCGAAGCCGCGCTCGGCGGCCATTCAGCATGATTACCTAAAATTGGAAGGTTATGACAGACCCGACCACAGCATCACCATCAGCTACTGCAACACTCACACGCACCTGGACCTGCGTACTCTTCGACCTCGACGGCACCCTGACCGACTCTGCGCCAGGCATCACAGCATCGCTCGCCGACACGTTCACGGCGCTTGGCCGCCCCGTTCCGGATGCCGCAGGCCTGCTCGCATACGTCGGCCCGCCTCTGCTTGAATCCCTGAAGAACTTCGCCGGCATGAGCGACCTCGAAGCGCTCGATGCACTCGGCACATACCGAACAGTCGCGCAAGAACGCGACATCATCGACAACGCCGTCTTCCCCGGCATCGTCGGCCTGCTCCGCAGTCTGAAAGACGCGGGCATTCCCCTCGCCGTCGCAACCAGCAAGCCTGAGTCGCGCGCAGTGCGCATCCTCGAGCACTTCGGCCTTGACGGGTATTTCGATGTGATCGCAGGAGCATCCGAGGATGAATCGCGCAGCGCGAAGTCGGATGTCGTCGCTTACGCACTCGAGCGCTTGCGCGCGCAGGATGTCGACCTGACCCACCCCGTGCTCGTCGGCGACCGCGCATACGACGTGGAGGGCGCGGCCGCGAACGACGTGCCGACGATCCTCGTGGAATGGGGATACGGCTCACCCGCGGAGGCCGGCGGCGCGATGGCGATCGTGCATTCGACCGACCAGCTGCGCGCACTTCTGCTGGGCTGAATCCCGGGTCGCCTCGCTATCGCGCCAGCCGCTCGACGACCGTGCCGAACACGCGAGGCAGCCGAACGGATGCCGGCACGACCAGTGAGCGCAACGGGGAACCGGCCGCTGCGACAAGCGCACCGGTGATCAGCCGGAAATCACGGGTTTGCCGCGCCCACGCGCGCTCGTAACCGCGCACGTCACCTGCCGCGATCGCCCGCACAGCCGCATGGGCTTGGGCGAAGCCGACGCGAAGGCCCTCCCCGGTGAGCGCGTCAACGTATCCGGATGCGTCCCCGGCCAGCAACACGCGCCCGACCGTTCGCCTCGAGGTGGTTTGTCGAAGCGGCCCAGCACCTCGCACCGGACCATCGACCGGCACCCCCGCCAGCCGGTCCGCCAGCCCGGGAACGGTCGAAAGCTCTGCTGCGTAGTCGATTCCGCGCGGGCCGAGCAGTGCAACGCCCACCAGCTCAGGGCCAAGCGGTGTCACGTATGCCTCGACGCGGGGCGCCCAATGCACCTCGATCAGGTCTGACCACGGCGCGATACGAAAGTGCTGCCGAAGCCCGAACCGGCTCGCGCGTCTTCTGCGCGAGGCGGGACCGGCGTGCGGCCGAGCTGCCGCGACGCGTTCGCGAATCGTGGAGTGAAGCCCGTCAGCACCGATCAACCACGCGCCTGAGACGGCATCCAAACCGTTTCCGCTTACGGTCACGCTGTGGGATTGCTGCGTGACGCGTTCGACCCGACCCGTGATGCGCGTCACGCCGAGTTCGTCTGCCCGATCCGACATGGCCTGGTGCAAAACGGTGCGCCTGACGCCACGGCCTGGGTCACCCGCGAATCGGTGCTCGGCACGCTGGTCTGCACTCAGATAGGCGACCCCGCGCAGTTCCGCGCCATCCGCGTGCACTCCGAACCGCTTGAGCCAGGCCAGTGCGCCCGGCATGAGCCCTTCTCCGCACGCCTTGTCGATCGGCGCCGTGCGCGGTTCGATCACAGCAACATCGATGCCGGACTGCCGCGCCAGGATCGCGGCGGCCAGTCCGACCGGGCCGCCGCCGACAACGAGGAGTTCGGCATCCGTACCTGGTAACCGGGGACGCGCTGGCATGGCTTCAGGTTAAGCGACGCGCATTCGGCGCCGCTCGTGGCAGAGACGCGAGCGCACGATTTTCGGCGGGCAGGCGGAACGCCAGCAGCAACACGGCGTTCAGCACGGTGAAGGCAAGCGCAGTGATCCACGCCGAATACACGAGCGGAAGCGCGATGCCCTCCACGACGACCGCGATGTAGTTCGGATGCTTCAGCCAGCGATACGGTCCGCTCGCCACAAGCGGCAGTCCTGGAACGATGATGACGCGGGTGTTCCAACGGGTGCCGAGGGTGCCGATGCACCACCAGCGTAGGCCCTGGCTGGCGACCACCAGCACAAGCATCGGCCATCCGAGTGCCGGGATGAACGGGCGGTTGCCCAGCCAGGCCTCTGCAAAGCACGCCAGGATCAGCGCGGTGTGAAGCGCGACCATCGGCGGAAAATGCCGTTTGCCGTATTCAACGCCGCCGCGATCGAACGACCACCGTGCGTTGCGCGTGGAGACCACCAGCTCTGCGATCCGCTCGAACCCGGTGGCGAGAAGCAGCGCGGCGTACCAGATCATGTCGATGCCTCGCGCGCCGGCCGTTCAGGCCAGCGCAGCAATACGAGTTCGGCGGTGACGCCTGGGCCGAGCGCGAACAGCATGCCGAGGTCGCCGGCGGCCGGATGCTCACGCATCACGTCAGCGAGCACGTGCAGCACCGCGGCGGAAGACAGATTGCCGACCGCGGCGAGCGAGCGCCAACTCGGGGCGAGCGCATTGGCCGGCAGGTCGAGCGCAGTCTCGAACGCCTCGAGGATCTTCGGCCCGCCAGGGTGGGCCATCCAGGTGCCGACATCCGCTGTCGTCAAGCCGTTGTCGGCGAGCAGGCCGAGCGCATCCGCTGCGAAGTTCCGCTCGATGACGGCTGGCACTCCTGCCCCGAGCACGATGCGGAACCCGGAGCCGCCGATGTCCCAGCCGAGCGCTTCGGTCGTGTCAGGGTAGAGCGCGCTGCGCGATGCGATCACCTCTGGCCCTGCGCCGCTCATCGACCGCGCGCGCTCGTCGCCGACCATCACCACCGCCGCTGCGCCGTCTCCGAAGAGCCCGCTTGCCACCAGGTTCGCCGTGGAATCGTCACCGCGTTGAACCGTGAGCGAACACAGCTCGACGGAGACCAGCAGCGCGACGCCTTGTGGATGCCCGCGCAGGTAATCATCCAGTCGCGCGATGCCCGCCGCACCTGCGACGCATCCGAGACCGAACGATGGAAGCCGCTTCAGGTCTGGGCGCATGCCGAGGCGAGAGGCGAGCATGGCGTCAATCGACGGTGCCGAAACGCCGGTGACCGAGGTGAACAGCAGAAAGTCGACATCGGATGCCGCGAGCCCGGATGCCTCGAGTGCGTGCGAGACCGCTTGCGTCGCGAGATCCAGGCCGGCAGAGATGAAGAGATCATTGGTCTCGCGAAACGTCCCGAGATTGATATATGCCTCGAGCGGCATGACCAGGTGGCGCGTTTCAACTCGGCTCGAAAGGTGAAGCCGGCGCATCATGGATCGACGCGCAGGATCATCGGAGATCAACGGGAACAGTGCTTCCGCGATCTCGGTCTGCGCATACCGGTATGGGGGAAGCGCGGGCGAAACCGCCACGATACGGGACACAGCGGCAACGTATCACCTGCGCATGAGAGTGAGCGATCGCTATACTCCAATCACGGCGATGGATCCCGCCGGAGTCGACTGACGCTTGCTCGCCCCGGCCGACGGTTCCTGCCTCGGATATCAAAGGAGGCGGTGTCGCGTGGCCAGCATCGGACCGCTCATCGTCGGCATCGAAGACAACGAGCCGCAGCGTGTTCTCGTTGAGGCCGCCCGCTTGGCATCCGACTTCGACACCGAACTCGTCTGCGCACACGTCGACACCAGTCGCTACCCTGTCGATGAGCACGAAGACGGCTCAGTCACGTCGATGCCGCTCGACCCCGAGATTCCAGACATCAGGGACGAGGTCGTCAGCCAGGAACTCGAGGCGTTCGTTCGCGCTGCGCTTGAGGACTGGTCGGTTTCACTGCGTTTCGTGGCCCTGGCCGGCGACACCGCGCAGGCGCTTGGCGAGCTGGCCGAGAGGCTCGACGCGCGCGCCATCGTCGTCGGCACGCGGC
>DATMTC010000071.1:0-5735 GCA_035565115.1 Microbacteriaceae bacterium
GCGAAGCTCATCGACTATCGGCAGCACGGCAAGAACCAGATCGGTGTTGTCGAACCGACCATTCGCCGCAAGATCGACCGCGTGCTTCAGCCGCGCGGCGACCGCAATCGCGGGCTTGCCGAGCGCTCACGCGTGCTCCTGGAGCGCCTCGTCAAGCTCGGCGCAGAACCCGTGGTGATCGAGCAGGCGCGACGCAAGGTCGAGATCGAGGAGTTCCGCGCGCAATTGCCGGCGGGTCGCATCCGTCGGGCGATCCCCGTTCTCAGGCGTGCGGCATCCGGCGACTATCAGCGGTATTGCAGCCAGGGTGCCATGGACATCGTGAGGGATCTGCTGCAGCCTGCATGAGGCGGCGGACGCCATGCGGTTGTTTCTGGTGAGATGTGGCCGCGATCGACAGCCGGGCGAAATACCGGACATTTTCGAGACATGCCGTGATCGAGGGTTGGTATTACCGGCGCGTCGCGAAAAGCTCCTGTATTTCGCCACGTGTTACCGCCGGGTCAGCGCCGAGGCGCCGCCGTGCTGCTGCGAATGACCAGTCGAGTCGGCGTCGCCGTGATGCCCGGCGAAGCGGGGCGCCCTTCGATCTCGGCCAGCAGCACTTCGATGCTGCGTCGGCCGACGGCTTCGAAGTCCTGGTGGATCGTGGTCAAGGGCGGCCAGAATGAGTCTGCCTCTGACATGTCGTCGAAGCCTACGATGCTGACGTCGCCCGGCACCTGCACGTCCCGTTCGTGGAAGGCACGCAGAATGCCGAGCGCCATCTGATCATTCCCGGCGAAGACTGCTGTCACGCCCGCCTGCTCGGCGAGTTCACGTCCGGCTTGGTATCCGGATGCTGTCGACCAGTCGCCGCGCAACGGCTCAGGCACCTGGCGGCCGGCGTGGATCAGTGTCTGTCGCCACGCCTGTTCGCGGCGCGTCGCCGAATACGACAGTTCGGGACCGGCGACATGCCAGACGGTTTGGTGCCCGAGTTCCAGCAGGTGGTTCGTGGCCAGCCGTGCCCCTTGGGATTGGTCGGTGTCGATCACGGGGTAGTCGGCTCGTTCGGCCGAATCGACGACGACCACCGGCAGACCCGGGGGGAGTTCGACATCGGCCTGATCGACGATGTGCGCCTCAATCACGATCACGACGCCGTCGACGTCCTGCTCGAGAAGGCGCGCGAACGCGACGCTCACATCATTCTGGGTCGGATGCTCGACAGGCACGAGTGTGATCGAGTATCCGGCGCGGGCCGCAGCCACCGCAATCGCATCCAGTGTTCGCATGTTGCCGAATGAGGACAGTGTGAACAGGATGACGCCGATGTTCCTGAACCGGCCGAGCCGAAGTGCGCGTGCCGCTTTGCTCGGCCGGTAGCCGAGCTCATGCATTGAATGCAGCACGCGATCACGAGTGGTCGGCTCGACGTTGGTCAGCCCATTCGCGACCCGCGACACGGTTTGGGCCGACACGCCCGCGTGCGCGGCCACGTCGCCCATCGACGGGCCGCGGAGAACGCGATGCGTCGGCGGCGTTTCGGTCATCCTTGGCCTCGATCCAGATCGGCGACGGTGAAGTCGACATTGCATGTCGACGTTACCGAACTTGCATGTTGACGTAAACATGTTACTTTGGCTCGGTGCATGTTGACGTAAACATCTCCGAGTCGTCGAGAAAGAAGCTATGACAACGACGTCCTTACCCCGGACCGCCAACGCGGCCCCGCCTCGTCGTCGCGATCGCCGCGACTGGCGTGGCTGGGCGTTCGTGGCCCCGTTCATGGTGGTCTTCATCGCGATGATCATCGCCCCGGTGGTCTATGCCCTCTATCTGAGCTTCTTCCGGGAGCAAATGATCGGCGGCACCGTATTCGCCGGCTTCAGTAACTACGTCGCCGTGTTCCAAGACGCGAAGTTCTGGGAGTCGCTCGGCCGGGTGGCGCTTTTCTTGGTCGTTCAGGTGCCGATCATGCTCGTGCTTTCCCTGATCGCCGCGCTCGCGTTGGACAGCGCGCGCCTGCACGGCGCCCGGTTCTTTCGCATCGCGATCTTCCTTCCGTATGCCGTGCCCGGGGTCGTCGCCGCGTTGATCTGGGGCTTCATCTACGGAGATCAGTTCGGTCTGACAGGCAGCATCAACGATCTGCTCGGCGCCAACCTGCTGCAGCCGTTCAGCGCCTCGTGGATCCTGCCGTCCATCGGCAACATCGTGACGTGGGAGTTTATGGGCTACAACATGCTCATCTTCTACGCGGCACTGAAAGTCGTGCCAGGCGAACTCTACGAAGCCGCCGAAATCGACGGGGCCGGTCAGCTGCGCACCATCGTCAGCATCAAGATTCCGGCGTTGCGCGGGGCGCTCGTGATCGCCACTGTCTTCTCGATCATCGGAAGCTTCCAGCTGTTCAACGAGCCCAACCTGCTGAAGCCGCTCGCGTCGAACGTGATCTCCAGTTACTTCACCCCGAACATGTACGCATACAACCTCTCGTTCGCCGGCCAGCAGTTCAACTATGCGGCGACGGTCGCCATCGTGATGGGCATCATCACCGCAGTGATCGCCTACGTCGTGCAATCCCGCGGCTCACGACAGGAAGACTTCTGATGACCACCATCACGCGAACCACCGATCGAGTGGTCACCCCGGTCGCACCGTCACCACGCAGCACGACGCGCCGCCGCGGGCACAGGCAGCGCAAGTCCGTGCTGCTGACCATCGTGATGGTCGTCTTCATGATCTATTCGGTCGTGCCGCTGTTCTGGTTGATCATCAACTCCACCAAGGATCAGGCGAACTTGTTCTCGTCGTTCGGCCTCTGGTTCGGCGGCGGGTTCGATCTGTTCGACAACATCGCGAAGACGTTCACATACGACAACGGCATCTTCCTGCACTGGTTCGGCAACACACTGCTGTACGTCGTCGTGGGCGCAGGCGGCGCAACGCTCCTGGCCACAATCGCTGGGTACGGCCTGGCGAAGTATCGATTCCCTGGCCGACGGGCAGTCTTCGCGATCGTGCTGGGCGCCGTCGCGATCCCTGGCACGGCACTCGCAGTCCCGACCTTCCTTCTGTTCAGCCAGATGGGCCTGACCAACACACCGTGGGCGGTCATCCTGCCTTCGCTGATCAGCCCGTTCGGGCTGTACTTGGTGTGGACATTCGCCACGGATGCCGTGCCGACCGAACTGCTTGAAGCCGCACGGATGGACGGTGCAAGCGAGTTCCGCACCTTCTTCACCATCTCATTGCGACTGCTGGCGCCCGGCATCGTCACGGTGCTGTTGTTCGCGATCGTCGCCACCTGGAACAACTACTTCCTGCCGTTGATCATGCTCAGCGATCCGACCTGGTATCCGCTGACGGTTGGCCTGAGCCAATGGAACGCCCAAGCGACAGGCGCTGGCGCGCAGCCGATCAACAACCTCGTGATCACCGGATCCCTGCTGACGATCGTGCCGATCGTGATCGCCTTTCTCTTCCTGCAGCGTTACTGGCAGTCAGGCCTCGCCGCGGGAAGCGTCAAGCAATGACGTGCCCCACACCCAGCATCCCTCATCCAGCACCCGGCATGCGGCATCCAGCATCCAGCATCAAGCATCCCAATGAACGATCCCAACGAAGTGAAAGGAACACAATGAAGCGCATCACACGCTCAGGCACGGCTCGCCGCGTTGCCACGGCACTCGCCGCCAGCGCGGTGCTCGCCGCGACACTGGTCGGCTGCTCTGGGGGAGGAAACTCCTCATCCGGGTCGGCCACCGGTCCGGCAGCCGTCGACGCAGCCCTGAAGAAGGGCGGCACCATCACGTATTGGACGTGGACTCCCGCGGCCAAGGC
The DNA here is from genome assembly GCA_035565115.1 of Microbacteriaceae bacterium. Classification (GTDB taxonomy): domain Bacteria; phylum Actinomycetota; class Actinomycetes; order Actinomycetales; family Microbacteriaceae; genus Rathayibacter_A. The sequence goes on from DATMTC010000071.1 coordinate 3,829, forward strand.
GCAGGTTGCGGCGTTCGAGAAGGCCTACCCGAAGGTCAACGTCAAGCTCGTCAACGCAGGCACGAACACGACCGAGTACACCAAGCTGCAAAACGCGATCAAGGCCGGTTCGGGTGCACCAGACGTTGCTCAGATCGAATACGGGGTCATCCCGCAGTTCGCACTGGCCAAGTCACTTGTCGACCTCAAGACGTTCGGATTCGACTCGCTCGAGAAGGATTACGCCACCGGACCCTGGGGTGACGTCACTGTGGATGGCGGCCTGTGGGGTCTGCCGCAGGATTCAGGCCCCATGGCGCTGTTCTACAACAAGGCCGTCTTCGACAAGCACGGACTGACCGTTCCCACCACGTGGGATGAATACGTCGCGGATGCGAAGAAGCTGCACGCAGCCGACCCCAACGCATACATCGCCAGCGACACCGGCGATCCCGGCCAGACCACCAGCATGATCTGGCAGGCGGGCGGTCAACCGTTCAAGGTCGATGGCAGCAAGATCAGCATCAACCTTCAGGATGCAGGCACCAAGAGGTACACCGCCATGTGGAACCAACTCGTCGAAGGCAAGCTGGTCGCCCCGATCGCGGGCTGGAGCGATGACTGGTACAAGGCGCTCGGCAACGGAACGATCGCCACGCTGATCTCGGGCGCGTGGATGCCCGGCATCCTCGAGTCTTCCGTCAAAGATGCCTCGGGCGACTGGCGTGTCGCTCCGATGCCCACCTACGACGGTAAGGCGGCGAACGCCGAGAACGGTGGAAGCTCGGAAGCGGTCATCAAGCAGAGCAAGAACCAGGCGCTGGCCGCCGGCTTCGTGCGCTGGCTGAATCACGACCCGGAGAGCATTTCCATCTTCCTGGGCGCAGGCGGCGGATTCCCGTCGACCACTGCCGACCTCAGCTCGAAGAAGTTCCTCGACACGGCTCCTGAGTACTTCGGCGGCCAGAAGATCAACGAGGTGCTCGCAGGCGGCGCGAAGGATGTGCTTCCGGGCTTCAGCCTGCTGCCGTACCAGTTGTACGCGAACAGCATCTTTGCCGACAGCGTCGGCAAGTCGTATGAGAGCAACAGCGATCTGAACTCAGGCCTGCAGGCATGGCAGAAGCAGTTGGTCGACTACGGAAACAAGCAGGGATTCACCGTCACCGGAAAGTGACGCGTCCCTCGTCAAGCGGCACCTAGCGCCGTGGTGTGGCCGGCCGTCCAGTGGCCGGCCACACTCAGGTCCAGCACCGTTGTTTCCACCGCGGTTTTGCCCACCTCCGTTTTGTCCACCTCCGTTATGTCCACCGTTTTTCTCACTGTTTTTCTCACCACCGTGCAGGAGCACTTGTTTTGACTACCTTCGGCATCGCGAACGACGATTTCGTTCTGGATGATCAGCCTTATCGCATCCTCTCCGGTGCCGTTCACTACTTTCGGGTGCATCCGGACCTCTGGACCGATCGCATCCACAAAGCCAAGCTGATGGGTCTGAACACGATCGAGACCTACGTGCCATGGAACCTGCATCAGCCAACGGCAGACGAATGGGTTCACACCGGTCAGGTCGATCTCGCACGGTTCCTCGACGCGATCGCGGCGGAAGGCATGCATGCGATCGTGCGGCCTGGACCGTTCATCTGCGCGGAATGGAGCAACGGCGGATTGCCGGCATGGCTCTTCACCGATCCGGACGTCGGAATCAGGCGCAACGAACCACGCTTCGTGGCCGCAGTGCGCAGCTACCTCGAGCGGGTGCTCGCCATCGTGCAGCCCCGCCAGATCACCCGCGGCGGCCCCGTGCTGCTCGTGCAGATCGAGAATGAGTACGGAGCGTATGGCGACGACAAGTCATACCTGCGGGCCCTCGTCGACATCACAAAGGATGCGGGCATTGATGTTCCGCTCATCACGGTCGACCAGCC
>DATMTC010000072.1:0-16616 GCA_035565115.1 Microbacteriaceae bacterium
GGCGATCGCGTTGGTCGAAGACGCAGCTCGAACGGGGGAGCGTGGCGACATCGTGACCACCTGGCTCGGGCGAAGCTCGCCGCGCCCCGGAGCACGATGGCTCGAAACGCAGGCACGTGCATACGACCCGGATGCTTCGACATCCGACGAGCGCGCAGCGCGCGGTCAGGCACGTGATTGGGGACGATTCACCCGCAACTTCGTGGTGCAAGGCAGCGCAGCAGAGTGGGCGCTGTGCTGGATGGCGGAACTTCGCAAGTCCCTTGCCGCGTATCGCGGCACGCCCAGTGACGCACCGAGCCGGGCGCCTGAGGTCTTTGCTCACGAACCGCATCTCGTGTTCTTTTTGCACGACGAAGTGATCGTGCACGCTCCAGAACGCGCAGCAGATGAGGTTGCCCAGCTGATCCGAGAAGCGGCAGCGACTGCCGGTCGTCTGCTATTCGGATCGTTTCCGGTCGACTTCGCACTGTCTGTTGCAATCGTCGACAGATACTCCGATGCAAAATGACTAGCGCACAGGCGTTGTCACGACGGCCTCGCGGGGGATCAGCCGCACGGCAAGGCAGCCGGCGACCAGGTAGATGCAGCCTTGAATCTCCAGAAGCGGCACGATGCCGAGCGGGGCATCAAGCAACCCGGCCGCGAGCATCCCGACAGCTTGGCCGAGTGCGCTGAGCACTCCGAGCATGGTGAAGACACTGCCGCGTTCTTCATCACGGCTGTGGCTCTGCAAGCTGCTGATCAGTCCTGTGGTCATCACGACGCCTGGCGCTCCGACCAGAATGAACAGCACGACGTACGGAACGATGTTCGTCGTCACCGGTGGCAGATTCCAGGTGAGCAGCGATATCACACCGAAGACGAGCGTGCTTGACGCTGTAAGGGCTCGAGCGCTGAAGCGTCCACCGATCACGCCGAGTGCAAAGCCCGCTGCGATGGCACCAATCGCCTGCACACCACGCAACAACCCGACATCCGCATCGGTTCCGTTCAGTTGATCGACAACGAACAGCACGAACAACACGAGGAACATGCCCTGCGAGACGCTCGCGATGAACACGATGACCAGCGGACCGCGCAGACCGCGTCGGCGCAAAACCGAGAGGAGTCCTGTCGCAACCGGCTCGGCAGCATCCGTAGCTGCGCCGACACCTGGCCGATGGGTTGGCCGCTGAACGAACCAGATCATCAGGGCAGACAGTGCATAACTGATCGCGTCGACGGCGACGACCAGCCCCAGGTCGCCGACCGCGAGCAGAACGCCGCCGAGTGGGCCGCCGACCAGCCGGCCAAGATTCTGGTTGAGTCCAACGAGAGCATTGGCAGAAACGAGTTGCTGCTCGCCGACAAGATTCGGCAGCATGGCGTTCTTCGCCGGCTCGAACGCGGCCCCGAGGGCAGCCTGCGCACAGATAACCACGTAGATCAGCGGCAGGTCTGCCGAGCTGTGAACGAACAACAGGGGAATGAGCGCGAATGCCTGCAACCCGTTGATGCAGACCATGAGCCAGCGACGATCAAGCCGATTGACCAAGCGCGCGGCGATCGGTGCAAGTGCGATTGCCGGAATGAGTTCGAGCAGGAATGCAAGCGAGGTTCCAAGTGCCGACCCGGTGAGGCGGTAGACGACAAGAGGCAGCGCGATGAAGAGCAGCCAGTCGCCTGCGTCCGAGATCAGTCCGGCCGTCCACAGCCGTCTGAATGCCGGAATCGAGAATGCGGAGGACATCGTGCTTACCTGAACTGCGGACGAGGAAATGCAAGCACGGCCAGGTGTGCAAGTTCGGCGTCGCTCGGGGCGTCGTCTCGCGTTGCGGCGATGTATGGCCGCACGATCGCGTCGATCCGCTCGGTGAGCTGTTTCAGTTCATCGGGAGTCACCCTCAGCCCGTATGCGGCGTGAGCGTCGACCTGGCGCCACTTCTGTGGAAGGGATTCCCTGCTGCGCAGATGCTCGCGAGCAAGCTGCTGGTCCAACTGCAAGGAAGCGGCAGCCATCGCAGCACTTGCCGCCTCGTTGCCCTGTTCGTCATCGCCCTGTTCGATCGCCAGGCCGGTGATGGTCGCCTTCCAAGGCCGCTCCCGCCCGTCTGACGATGGTTGCTGCTCAACGAGCCCGTGTTTCGCCAGCACGCGCAAGTGATAGCTGCAATTGGACGGGGTGTCGCCCACCGCCCTGGCGCAGACGGAAGCGGTTGCGGTGCCTTCTGACATCAGATACCCGAGCACATCCAGGCGCACGGGATGCGACAACGCGTCGAGCACCGCCGGATCGCGCAGCAGCATCCGATTCTCGCGCATGATGCACTCCGTCCACGTGTCGTGAGATCTGAAAGACTGTTTCAGAGTTTAGAAGAAGATCATGGCGAACGCAATAAAGCTGTGTCGGACTTGGTTGAACAGTGCAGGCTGATCGAGGATGGATGACATGACGGACACGGCAACGGATAAGACCAAAACGGACAACGAAGCAGGACAGAAGAACCCGCGTGAACTGCTCGCGGTCTACCGAGAACGCCGTGCGATGGCGGTGACGCAGCCGAAGGGAAACCTTGCGCTTGTGAACACCCAGTGGATCACAGGTGATCCATCGGCCAAGCAGACCATTTGGGGTGTGCCAGGGCTGTGGTCACCTCGCGTCCAAGGCGAATCCGGACTGGTGGTCGAGGCATCGGCCGCTGACAACATCGTCGTAGACGGCGTCGTGGTCGACGGCGAGGCCGTTGTGCGCGGCAAGGATGATCCCGAGCCGAGCGATATCGTCTTCAGCGAGACGGTGAGTGGGTTCGTCATCGCGGGTGAGGACGGCGGCTACGCCCTGCGTGTCTGGGATGCTGCATCGGATGGAATCACGAATTTCGGATCAATCGACGCTTTCGACTACAACCCTGACTGGGTGATTCAAGCTGTGTTCACCCCGAATCCAGACGGAGTCACGGTCGGGTTCGAACACCTGAAAGACGATGGAAGAACGCGGGATCTCGTGATCCCTGGCTCGATCAAGTTCAGCAAAGATGGCGTCGACTACAACCTCGCCGCATTCAAGTCCGGGCGTGCGCTTCAGCTTGTCTTTTCGGATGCGACCAGCGGCGACAGCACGTACTCCGTCGGCCGATTCCTCTTCGTTGCTCCGAACGCGGACGGTTCGATCACGCTCGACTTCAACAGAGCTGTGCTGCCGCCCTGCGCATTCAGCTACGCATTCAATTGCCCGATGCCTCCTGCCCAGAACCGGTTCACAGTTCCCATTGAGGCTGGCGAGAAGAACGTGCTGAACAAGGCGGGGGAGTTGCTGCACTAGCCGGCCGCGACTGCGGGCGACCTGGCAGGACGTCCGCGTTTGGGAGTGTCCGTGTTGAGCGGCACAGCCCCGGTCACGCCGGCTTGCGACGCGCGCCCCAATTGACTCTCGACGTGGTCCAACCAGTGGACTTCGGCTTCAGCGGCGAAGATCATCGAATCGATGATGAGCATCCCGGCGAGGTCCTGCGTCGATGCGACTTGTCCTGCTGCGTTCTTGGCTGTGGCCAGCTCCTGCAGCGTGTTCATGCTCGCAGAGCGTTGCACCCGGAGCACGTCGGCAACGTCCACGCCGGGCAGGGTCACCGCGATGGCCAGCTTGATCGCCAGTTCGTCGCGGGCGATTCCCGTTCGCATGACCGGGGAGCCGAGCCAGCCGTCGACTTCCGAGGCGCCCGCGCTCGTAATCGCGTAGTACACGTGCCCGTCCTTGTCGGTGTCTGCCTTCTCGACAAGGCCGTCGCGTTCCAGGCGATCGAGCGTGTTGTAGATCTGACCGACGTTCAGGGCCCATTTCGAGCCCGTCCGACGGTCGAACTCGCCACGCAACTGGTAGCCGTAACACGGTCCCTGATTCAGGATGGCGAGCAAGCTCTGGCGAATCGACATGGGGCTCCCTGCTGATCGATCTGCGGCAAAATACATACCGCGTAAATAACTACACAGTATCGAGATACCACAGTATCGGTGCGACAGACATAATCACATGCTTGTGATTCCGCCTGTTCATGGGGCATAATGCAGGTATCGGCTTGCGAGTCGAACAATTTCATAACGGTGCTGCAGGCATCCGCTCGATGGGCGTTGGGGAAGACGTACCACATCGAACGGAGGATCATCATGACGGCACCAACGGCTCGGGGTGTGCTTTACGTGCACTCCTCTCCTCGCGCGCTTTGCCCCCACGTGGAGTGGGCGGCAGGTCGCGCGCTTGGTCGCGCCGTCAACTTCACCTGGGAACAGCAGCCGGTGATGCGCGGTACACAGCGCACCGAGTTCTACTGGGAGGGCGCACAGGGCACTGGCGCGGCTATTGCATCGGCACTGCGCGGCTGGGAGCACCTGCGATTCGAGGTCACCGAAGATGCTGGTCTCGGCACAGACGGCGCCCGCTGGATGCACACACCCGACCTGGGCATTTTCTACGCGCAAACTGACACGGCGGGCAACATGGTCGTTCCTGAAGACCGGGTGCGCTACGCGATGGAGGTCGCTGGAACGAACGCGCTCGAGTTGCACCGCGAACTTCGACTCGCCCTCGGCCAGTCGTGGGACGACGAGCTCGAGCCATTCAGACATGCAAGCGACTTCGCCCCTGTGGTCTGGATGCACCAGGTGGGGTAAGTGAACATTCGAAGCGCGTGACCGGCGTCAGGCGTGGAGGTTGGTTGCGGCGGACACTCGTCCCGTCGAAATTCCCGGCCACCACGAAGGCGAAGCTCAGCGCCTCGAAGGAGAGAAACGAAAGGCCCCGCCGGATGGCTTCCCGGCGGGGCCTTCGTGAAGTTGCTACGCGCTGCGGAACGCGACGACGGCGTTGTGGCCGCCGAACCCGAACGAGTTGCTGATCGCAAGCAGATCACCGTCTGGGAGCGTCCGCGGCTTGGTGACGACGTCCAACGGGATCTCCGGATCCTGCTCGGTGAGATTGATGGTCGGCGGAGCGATGCGCTCGTGCAGCGACATCACCGTGAAGAACGCCTCGATCGCTCCTGCCCCACCGAGCAGGTGGCCAGTCGACGCTTTCGTCGCAGACACGGGGATGCCTTCGAGCAGATCGCCGAACACCCGGCGAAGCGCGTTGTACTCTGCGATGTCACCGACCGGCGTGCTGGTTGCATGGGCGTTGATGTGAGCGACATCCGACAACTCGGCACCCGAGTTGCGGATCGCCGCAATCATCGCACGCGCGGCAGCAGACCCCTCAGGGTCTGGGGCCGTGATGTGGTACGCGTCGCTTGTGACCGAACCACCGACAAGCTCGGCGTAGATCTTTGCGCCGCGTGCTTTCGCATGCTCTTCGGTTTCAAGCACGAGGGCTGCAGCACCCTCGCCAAGCACGAAACCGTCACGTGAGACGTCGTAGGGGCGAGACGCGGTAGCCGGCTCATCATTGCGCTTCGACAGCGCCTGCATCGCAGCAAATGAGGCGATGGGCAGCGGGTGGATGGCTGCCTCCGAGCCGCCTGCGATGATCACATCGGCCAACCCGTCCTGCAAATGATCGTATGCGTTCGCGATCGACTCTGTACTAGAAGCGCACGCGGAGACGACAGTGCGGATGCCGGCCCGCGCGTGCAAATCCATCCCGATCGCAGCGCCTGGCCCGTTCGGCATGAGCATGGGCACCGTCATTGGCAGAACCCGCCTCGGGCCCCGCTCACGCAGCGTGTCCCAGGCGTCAAGAAGTGTCCACACGCCGCCGATCCCCGTCGCCCAGTCGATGGCTAGGCGTTCGGGTTCGACGTCGGGCGCACCGGCATCCTCCCACGCCTCACGGCCGGCGATCAGAGCGAATTGGCTTGACGGGTCGAGCCGTTTGAGCTCGTGACGCTGCAGCACATCGGCTGCCGCGACTTTAGCCTGCCCCGCGAACGTGACGGGCAAAGCAAGTTCGGCAACCCAGGGTTGTTCGAGGGTGGTTGCACCGGACTCACCGGCCAGAAGCGCGTTCCAACTGTCGGCGGCAGTGCCGCCGAGAGGGGACGTTGCACCGACACCGGTGACGACGATCTTTTTGGTCATAACGATTCCTTCGAGGATGCTGCTTTGCGCGTTCCGCCTGTGTTAAGCGGACGAGGAAGAACGTGCGGCCGGTCCCGCTATTGCGAGCCGGCCGCACGAAGCCGCGTGCTAGGCCTGTGCTTTGACGATGAAGTCGACGGCGTCTCCGACGGTCTTGAGGTTCTTTACCTCTTCGTCGGGGATCTTCACGTCGAACTTGTCCTCGGCGTTGACCACGATGGTCATCATCGAGATCGAGTCGATGTCGAGATCGTCTGTGAACGACTTGTCCAGCTCAACCGTGTCGGTTGCGATGCCAGTCTCGTCGTTGATGAGTTCGGCCAGGCCGGCAAGAACTTCTTCGGTGGACAATGCCATGTTGTTTCTCCTTGGTGGTGTCGTTTGACCGTGAATTATCTTACGGGAGTACCACGACCTGCGCGCCGAAGACCAGACCGGCCCCGAAACCGATCTGCAGCGCGAGGCCACCCGACAGCTCAGGATGCCCCTGAAGCAGTCGGTGGGTGGCAAGAGGAATGGAAGCTGCCGACGTGTTCCCCGTCGTCTCGATGTCGCGCGCGATGAGCACCGTCTCAGGCAGTTTGAGCTGTTTTGCGAACTCGTCGACGATGCGCATGTTGGCCTGGTGAGGGATGAATGCGGCGAGGTCGGATGCCTCGATGCCTGCGACCTCGAGTGCGCGACGCGCAACCTTCGCCATTTCCCACACTGCCCAACGGAAGACGGTTTGCCCCTCTTGGCGCAGTGTCGGCCATGGCGCATCACCATCCCGGTATTCGATCAGCGTGCCGTTCATGCCGACTGCGTCGGCGCGTGCACCATCCGACCCCCACACCGTCGGCGCGATTCCTGGGAACTCGCTTGGGCCGATGACGGTTGCGCCGGCACCGTCACCGAGCAGGAACGATATCGTGCGATCGGTCGGGTCGACGATGTCGGAGAGCTTCTCGGCGCCGACGACCAGTGCGTAGTGCGCAGCACCCGAGCGGATCAGCGCGTCCGCTTGCGCCACTGCATACGCATATCCGGCGCACGCAGCGTTGACGTCGTATGCTGCTGCGGGATTCGCGCCGACCCGGTCCGCGACCACTGCGGCCATCGACGGTGTCTGCTGCACGTTGCTGATCGTTGCGATGATCACGAGATCGATCTGAGCTGCCGGCACGCCGGAGCGCTCCACTGCCTCGCGGGAAGCATCCGTGGCAAGGTCGACGGCAAGGATGCGTTTGGATGCTCTGCGCCGCGTGACGATGCCGGTGCGCTGTTGAATCCACTCGTCAGATGAGTCGATCGGACCGACGATGTCGTCATTCGAAACCGTCAGATCGCCGCGCGCCGCGCCGATCGAGAGCATCCGAGTGTACGCGGCGCCGTGCGCCTGCGTGAGTACCGGCTGGGTCATGTGCTGAGAATCTCCGTCGCGTGTGTCAGGCGAACTGGTTGAACAGTTCGACGGCCGCTTGCACGTCTTCCGGTGACTTGATGGCCACCGTCGGCACGCCCTTAAGGCCGCGGCGGGCGAGCCCGGTCAGGGCGCCGGCCGGTGCGAGCTCGACCAATCCGGTGACACCGGCAGCGGCGAACGAGGCCATGCATTGATCCCAGCGTACGGGGGAGGCGACCTGCCCGACGACAAGTTCGATGAATCTGGCGCCAGAATCGACCGTCGACCCGTCGTTATTCGTCCAGATGCGCAACGAAGGATCGTTGGTGGCGAACGAGCCGGCAGCGCCCGCAAGATAGTCGCGAGCAGGCTGCATATAGTGCGTGTGGAACGCTCCCGCCACTTGCAGTGGCACAACGCGCGTTCCGCGCAACGGTTCATCGGCGAGGCGCGCCAATGCATCAAGCGCTCCAGCCACGACGATCTGGCCACCGCCGTTGAAGTTCGCCGGCTCGAGACCGAACGCGGTAATGTGCGCGACAACGGCGTCTTCGTCTCCGCCGAGAATCGCACTCATCCCGGTCGGTTCGGCTGCGGCCGCCTGCGCCATGGCAACGGCGCGTTCGCTGACGAACTGCAGAGCATCCGGTTCCGACAGGATGCCTGCTGCCGCGGCCGCGGAGACCTCGCCGACGGAGTGGCCGGCGATACCGCCGATGCGGTCTCCGACTCCGGCATTCCGAAGGGCGCGAAGTGCGATCAAACTGGCAGCGACGATCAGCGGTTGCGCGATCGCCGTGTCACGGATCGTGTCGGCATCTGAAACCGTGCCGTGCTTCTCCAGATCGAGTCCGGCGGCCTCCGAGAAGCCAGAAAGCGTTTCGCGGGTGGCGGGGTCAGCCAGCCAGGGTTCGAGAAAACCAGGAGTTTGAGAGCCCTGTCCTGGGCAGACGACAACAATCACCGTTCTAGTCTGCCAACTCACCAGCGGTCTGCTGTGTCGACATGCTCCGAAGTATTCAAAAAAGCCTTGTCGATGTCATACAGTCAGCGGCGGCGGGTCACCCCATCCGGCTCGTTGATCGAGCCGATGATGAGCGCGGCCTGCAGGATCAGCGCCTCGCGCGCGCCCGTCGCATCCCAGCCGATCACGTCCGTCACGCGCTTGAGGCGATAACGCACCGTGTTCGGATGCACGAACAGCTCACGCGCTGTCGCCTCGAGTGAACGACCGTTATCCAGGTAACACCACAGAGTTGCAAGCAGCTCGGTTGAATGCGCCTGAAGCGGACGGTAGATGCGCTCGATCAGGGTGGCGCGGGCCAGGCCGTCGCCGGCAAGAGCTCGTTCAGGAAGCAGGTCGTCTGCGTGCACGGGACGGGGGCAGTTGCGCCAGCCTCTGGCAACGGCGAATCCGGCAAGCGCTGCCCTCGCGCTCTTCGACGCATCGACGAGCGTTGGCACCTCGTGCCCCAGCACCAGGTAGCCGGGACCGAAACCCGGCTCGAGTTGTGCGGCGATCTCCAGAAAATTCACGAGCGGTTCGGCGCCGATCGTCTCTTCGACATCTTCGGTGCTTGGTCGTGCTCGACCGATCACGAGCACGAGTCTGCTGCCTTGCACTCCGATCAGAACATCCGCCGACATGTGCCTGGCGGTTCTGCGCAGCATGTCGACGTCGAGCATGGGCGGTGCCGTACCGACGAGCACGCTGACCTCGCCGTGGCCGTGCCAGCCGAGGGCGGCGATGCGGCTGGGAAGCTCGTCGTCGTATTCGCCGGTGAGGATCGAGTCGACCACGAGAGCTTCGAGCCTGGCATCCCAGAGCCCGCGGGCCTCGGCTGCGCGCGCATAGACATCCGCCGCCGCGAAGGCGATCTCGCGGGAGTAGAGCAGGATCGCCTCGCGCAGAAGCTCGCCACCGTCTTTCACCCGGTTTTCGACCACTTCGACAGTCACGCGGATGAGCTGCAGTGTCTGCTGCAGGCTCACGGAGCGCAACAGCTCGCGCGGTGCCGCGCCGAACACGTCTGCAGCGATCCAGGGAGTCGAACGCGGGTCCTCGAACCAGGAGATGAACGATGTGATGCCGGCCTGCGCGACGAGTCCGACAGCTGAGCGTCGCCCAGGGGGCATGTCGCCGTACCACGGCAGCGTGTCGTCAAGCCGCTTGAGCGTTGCAGTCGCAAGCTCGCCGGAGATCTTCCTCAGCCAGGCGAGCGTTTCTTCCTTGGATTTGGGCACTGCCCTCGGCGGTGTCAGCTCTCACCTCCTGCTGAGCCGGTCGTGCCTGCGTTCACATCGGACAGACGGTACTTCGCGATTGCCTGTGCAGGCAGTGAGCCATCGATCTTGCCGCTATCGGCGAGAAGCTCGAGCGTGCGCACCACCATTGACGGGCCATCGATCGTGAAGAACCGGCGTGCGGCGGCGCGCGTGTCTGAGAATCCGAAGTCGTCAGCCCCGAGCGTTGCGAAGTTGCCCGGAACGAACTGGCGAATCTGATCTGGGACCGCGTGCATGTAGTCAGTGGTCGCGACGAACGGACCATCTGCGCCTGCCAGCTTGGCCGTGAGATAAGGCACAACCGGTTCCGCATCTGGGTTGAGGAAGTTGTGGTTCTCTGCCGCCAGCCCATCGCGGCGCAGCTCGCTCCATGAGGTGACAGACCAGACATCCGCCGCAACGCCCCAGTCATCCGCGAGCAGCCGCTGCGCCTCAAGCGCCCACGGGACTGCGACTCCGGATGCCATCAGCTGGGCCTTCGGGCCCTGGTTGTCTGCAGTTCGCAGCTTGTAGATGCCGCGCACAATGCCGTCGACGTCGACTCCGTCTGGTTCGGCGGGCTGCACGATCGGCTCGTTGTACACCGTGAGGTAATACATCACGTTCGGATCGGCGTGATTCCCGCCATACATGCGCTCGAGCCCGCTGCGCACGATGTGGCCGATCTCGTAGCCGTATGCAGGGTCGTATGACACGACGGCCGGGTTGGTCGATGCCAGCAACGGCGAGTGTCCGTCCGCGTGCTGCAAACCCTCGCCGGTGAGCGTCGTGCGGCCAGCGGTGGCACCGATGACGAAACCGCGCGCCATTTGATCGCCGGCGGCCCAGAGTGCATCGCCTGTGCGCTGGAAACCGAACATCGAGTAGAAGACGTATACGGGGATGAGCGGTTCGCCCTGCGTCGAATATGAGGTTCCGACGTTCGTGAAGGCTGCCGCTGCGCCGGCTTCATTGATGCCCACGTGCAGAATCTGCCCCTGTGGGCTCTCCTTGTACGCGAGAAGGAGTTCGCGATCCACCGAGGTGTACTTCTGGCCGTTCGGGTTGTAGATTTTCGCATTCGGGAAGAACGCATCCATGCCGAATGTGCGCGCCTCATCGGGGATGATGGGCACGATGCGGTGACCGAAGTCCTTCGCGCGCAAGAGGTCTTTGAGCAGACGCACGAATGCCATGGTGGTGGCGATTTCTTGAGTGCCAGAGCCCTTCTTCGCAATGGCATATGCAGAATCGTCCGGCAGCGGAATCTGGGTGTATTTCGTGCGGCGCTCTGGGATGTAGCCGCCGAGCGCACGCCGCCGCTCCTGCAAGTACTGGATGGCCTCGTCGTTGGCCCCTGGGTTGTAATAGGGCGGCAGGTATGGATTCTCTTCTAACTGGCTGTCGGTGAACGGAATGTGCATCGCGTCACGGAACGACTTGAGATTGTCCAGGGTCATCTTCTTCATCTGGTGCGTAGCATTGCGCCCCTCGAAGCTTGGCCCGAGGCCGTAGCCCTTCACCGTCTTCGCAATGATGACCGTCGGCTGGCCGGTGTGCTCGAGCGCAGCCTTGAACGCCGCATACACCTTGCGATAGTCGTGGCCGCCGCGCTTCAGGTTCCACAGCTCCTGATCGGAATAATCCTTGACTAGCTCACGTGTGCGCGGATCGCGTCCGAAGAAGTTCTCACGAACGTATGCGCCGTTTTCGGCCTTGTAGGTCTGGTAGTCGCCATCCGGCGTGACGTTCATCAGGTTGATGAGCGCGCCATCCGTGTCGCGGCTGAGCAGGGCATCCCATTCGCGGCCCCAGATCACCTTGATCACGTTCCAGCCGGCGCCGCGGAAGAAGCTCTCGAGCTCCTGGATGATCTTGCCGTTACCGCGCACCGGTCCGTCGAGGCGCTGGAGGTTCGCGTTGATGACGAAGGTGAGATTGTCCAAGCCCTCGTTCGCGGCGACCTGCAGCTGGCCGCGGCTCTCGACCTCGTCCATCTCGCCGTCCCCCAGGAACGCCCAAACGTGCTGGTCAGACGCATCCTTGATGCCGCGATTGGTGAGGTACTTGTTGACCTGCGCCTGATAGATCGCGTTGATCGGTCCGAGGCCCATCGAGACGGTGGGGAATTGCCAGAACTCCGGCATCAAGCGCGGATGAGGATATGAGGAAAGCCCGTTGGGTGCGTGCGATTTCTCCTGGCGGAATCCGTCGAGCTGATCGGTGGAAAGCCGACCCTCGAGGAACGCGCGAGCGTAAATTCCGGGGGAGGCGTGGCCCTGGATGAAGATCTGGTCACCGCCGCCCGGATGGTCCTGGCCGCGGAAGAAGTGGTTGAATCCGACCTCATACATTGCGGCGCTCGACGCGTACGTCGAGATATGACCGCCGACGCCGATGCCCGGCCGTTGCGCGCGGTGCACCTGGATGGCCGCGTTCCAGCGGATCCACGCCCGGTAACGGCGCTCGAGCGCTTCGTCGCCTGGGAAGTCCGGTTCGTTCTCGGGTGAGATGGTGTTGATGTAGTCAGTGGTCGGCACCATCGGCACGCCGAGCTGCAGTTCTTTGGAACGCTTGAGCAAACTCAGCATGATCTCGCGCGCGCGAGCCGGTCCCTCTGCTGCAACCAACGTGTCGAGCGACTCCCGCCATTCAGCGGTTTCCTCTGGATCCGAGTCGGTGTGGTTGACCGAGTACGGATCCTGGTCGTTGACAGTCACCTCGACCTCTTTCTTGTGTGGGATAGATCGCGAGTTGGCAGTGCCGTTGTCGGGTTCCGACAGTGTCACGGCGCCGCATGTCAGCCTAGCCATTCTTGCAAGCGTGCGCGGACCGCCTTGGGTTCTTTTCGCAAAGCAGGTCTAGGCTGTGTGATCGTGCGTGAAGGATGCAGCATCCGCCTTACGTGAAAGGACGATCATGGCGCTGGAGAACGACACTCAGGCCCCCGACTTCGAGCTGTCGAACCAATTCGGTGAGCCGATTCAATTGAGCGACTTCCGTGGACGAAAGTCTGTGGCGCTCGTGTTCTTCCCGCTCGCGTTCTCTGGAACGTGCACGGGAGAGTTGTGCGCCCTGCGCGACAATCTCAGCCTCTTCACGGCCGAGGGCGTTGAGCTGCTTGGCATCTCCGTCGATTCGAAATACACGCTGCGCGCGTGGGCGGATCAGGAGAACTACCAGTTCTCTCTACTGGCGGACTTCTGGCCGCACGGTGAGATCGCCAAGGAATACGGGGTGTTCCTCGAAGACAAGGGGATCGCGAACCGTGCCACCTTCGTGATCGACAAAGCTGGCATAATCCGCGAGAGTTTTATCACTGCTCCAGGCGAGGCACGCTCGCTCGATGCGTATCGCGTTGCGTTGGAGGATCTGCACGCGGCATAGCGGCGTTGCTGTTAAGATTGCCTAGCGTCGCATGCGCGACGGGCCTTTAGCTCAGCTGGTAGAGCGCCACGTTTACACCGTGGATGTCATCGGTTCGATCCCGGTAGGGCCCACCATTACCTGACGGCCGGCAAAGCTGACAAAGCCGTGCGCTCATGAGGAGATGCTGTCCGGCCGTCGGCGTGTCGTGCCGTCACCCGCGGCGTGTCGCCCGGATTTCCTCGAGAGCGTACGCCAACCGAGTGTCGCGCAGCCGCCCTCAGGACGACCGCGGTTGGCCCTCTTCGTGAGCGGCACGCTCTTGGGAGGCATCTGGCGAGGCCCCTTGAGTCGCCTGGGAAGCAGAGACGATGAGCCGAATCGAAGACTGCACGTATGCAAGGACGAGCAACGCGTTCACGGCCGTGCTCAGATCATTCGTGAAGTCGTCTCCTGGTGTCTTGGCCGTCGTGCTGAAGAGGTAGTTGACGACACTGGCGGCAAGGAACGCGGCGATCAGCAGACCCGCGGTCGGGCGCGCGGTCATCCGCCACCACGCTCGCGGAGGCTCGACCGGCTCGTCACGACCACGAAACGACCTGACGGCTACGAACACGAACGCGAGAATGAGCAGGTTGAAGATCACAGCGTCGACCTGGGGCGGCAGGATCCGCAACAGCACGTAACCGTTGAGGGTGATCAGCAGCACAATCCCCACGGCAACGTAGGCGAAGCGCCAGCGGGCCTTGTGAATTCGCAGCATGAGGCGAGTTTACGTCAGCGGATGACGCGCAAGCTGACCGCGCACGTTACGACGAGGCGCCCGCTTTCTGCCAGTCGTCAGGTACCCGACCTGCCGGACCTGGCGAGGGCTGTTCGACCGGATGACTCAACGGCGGCGCCAGAACCACCGGTTCCGTGAATGCTTCAGTCCGGTAGTCCCAGAACCATTCTTCGCCTGGCTCGTAACTGGCAATGATCGGATGCCCGGTCTCGGCATAGTGCGCCGTCGCGTGCTTTCCAAGCGAGCTGTCGCAGCATCCGATGTGCCCGCATTCGGCGCACCTGCGCAGGTGCACCCACCATCCGGAGACTGTTTCGCACTCGACGCAACCTGGGCCGGAAGGGGTGGCTTGCTGATCGATTCCGCCACTCATTTCGTGGATCCTTTCGTTCTGATCGTTCTGACTGATTTGATTGAACACCAGTTATCGGCCTGCCGTTGCGGCCAATTCGCGCACCCCGGTCGGATTGCGGATTCCGATGAACGAGACGACCCCTCCGACGAACATCAGAATGGCCGTCACCAACACGACGCGTCCGAATCCGCCTGCGTTGAGCGCGCCGCCTGCAACGATTCCGACCAAGGCGACTGCGATCAGCCCGGCCACTCTCGAGACGGCGTTGTTTACCGCTGAACCGATCCCGGCATGAGCCGGATCGATCGCGCCCAAAATACCGCTGGTCAAGGGAGCGACAGTCACTGCCAGACCGAGTCCGACGAGCACGATACCCGGAAGGATGCTCGTCCAGTAGTTGAAGTCGTGCGATGCGGTCGTCATCAGCGCGAATCCGGCTGAGGCGACGATCGGACCGACTGTCATGAACAGGCGGGGACCGTGGATGCCTGCGAGCTTGCCGAACCATGACGAGAGCGCCAGCATGATGAGCGTCGATGGCAACGCGGCCAGTCCGGCGAGCGTCGCGCTGAACCCCGCGCTCTGCTGAATGAACACCGTTATGGCGAAGAACCCGACAGAGAGCGCGCCGTAAATGAACGCTGTCGCGATGTTCCCCATGCCGAAGTTGCGCACCCGGAACAGTGACAGCGGCAACATCGGGTTCGAGTGGTGGCGTTCCCACCATAAGAATGTCGCGAACGAGACGATGCCAACGACGGCGGGCACGATCAACACCGGGCTGCTCCAGGCATACCGACCCTGCTCGATCAACGCGAAGACCGGGCCGCCCAGCCCGATAGCGCCGAGGAGCGCGCCAACGATGTCGATCTTCGGCCGCTGCGTATCAGTCGCCGTTTTCGGCAGTGGACGCATCAGCCACAGCGTGATCACGATCGGAATGACGTTGATGAGAAAGATGTAGCGCCATGACAAGCCGTCAACGAGGAGGCCGCCCAGTATCGGCCCGGCGATGCTCGCGGCACCTGTCCACGCTGTCCAGATGCCGATTGCGCGGCCCTGCGCCGGCCCACTGAACGTGGAGACGATAATCGCCAGCGAGCTTGGCACGAGGAGCGCTCCAGACGCTCCCTGAAGAAGGCGCGCACCGATCAGGATCTCGGCAGACGGGGCAGCGGCGCACAACAGCGACGTGATCCCGAACCCGATGAGACCGATACGAAGAATGCGAACGCGCCCAAAGGCATCCGAAAGCGAACCGGCAAGCAGAATGAGCGCGCCGAGCGTGATCAGGTATGCGTCAACCACCCACTGCTGCACAGCGAGCCCTCCGCCAAGCTCGTTCGTCATGGCGGGAAGGGCAACATTCACCACCGACCCGTCAAGAAAGGCGACGAATGAGGCCAGCACGGCGATTGCCAGCACGCGAGTCTGCAGGCTGCTCATGCGTTGATGTTTCAGATTGTGAGTGACCATTGTGCTCATTCCGTGTGCGCTGGGTGACGATCCGTTCACCAGGAAGGACAGGATTGCCGATCGAGTTGTGACACCGGATCGCGACGGGGTGGCGCGGATGCTTGACCGCAACCCGTGCATAGGCTGGCAGCATGAAGGTGACGGGCACGATTCGCAGCACAAAGGGATGGACAGGGCACGGTGCCGGGTTGACGGCAGGCGAGGCTCGAGAGCAGGCAATTGCGGAGGTTCCCGCCGGGTACGAACTCGTGGACACGATGACCGAATCTGCGAAACCGGGGGAGCCGGTCACGATGCGCAGCAGCGCGCGAAGCGTTGAAACACGGGCGATCGGTGCGGATGGCGCGGATTACCCCGACGCGCTTCGCGGTCTGCGCGAGGCGGTTCCTGACGGCTGGCAGCTTCAGGCGGTCACGGTCGAATCGGCGTAGCCGTCTTCGGTTTCACAGCCAGCCCCGATCTCTGGCGAGCCCGAACGCCTCGATGCGGTTGCGGGTAGCGGTCTTGCCGATCGCCGACGACAGATAATTGCGCACCGTGCTTGGCGACAGATGCAGTGACGTCGCGATATCGGTGATCGTTGCGCCGTCGACGGATGCGGAGAGCACGTCGCGTTCACGATCGGTCAGCGGATTCGCAGTCGCGCTCAGTGCTTGCGTGGCCAGGAGTGGATTGACAACGATTCGGCCGGACACAACCGACCGGATGGCGTCGGCAAGTTCCTCAACGGGGTCGTCCTTGACGAGAAATCCTCGAGCGCCAGCCTCGAGCGCCCGCTTGAGATAGCCTGGCCGGCCGAAAGTCGTCACGATGATCACGGCGCAGCCTGGGACAGTCTCGATCAGTTCGGTGATCAGATCCAGACCGCTGCGCCCAGGCAGTTCGATGTCGAGCAAGATAACGTCGGGCACCGATCGTGCCGCCTCTGCCACGACCTC
>DATMTC010000073.1:0-3008 GCA_035565115.1 Microbacteriaceae bacterium
GACCCGAAGGCCGCTCACCGGGTCTCGATACGCTCGCTGCGCTCACTACTCGACCACCGGCGGTCGTGCCGGGCTGGCCGGTGAACGATCAGAACCAGTCGCTCTCGCGCACCTGCTTCATCGCCTCGCGGCGGTGCTCCTTGTCGAGACGGTCAAGGTAGAGAATGCCGTTCAGATGGTCGGTTTCGTGCTGCAACGCCTGCGCCATCACGCCGGTGCCCGACAATTCGATCTCGTTTCCGTTCAAATCGATTCCGCGCACCGTCGCCTCGGGATGGCGCAGCGTTGGGAACCATAGCCCGGGCACGGACAAGCATCCCTCATCGATCGGTTCTGGCTCGCCAGACAATTCCACGATCTCAGGGTTGATGATGTAGCCGAGTTCATCGTCGACGTTGTAGCTGAACGCGCGAAGGTTCACACCGATCTGCGCAGCGGCAACCCCCGCCCTCCCAGGCGGACGCACGCTGTCGATCAGGTCGTCGATCAACGCGCGCACACGATCATCGATCTCGAGCACCGGATCAGAGACGGTCTTGAGCACCGGATCACCGAACAAACGAATCTGACGCTCCGTCACCGTTGCGTCTCGGCAATCTCATTCGTCGGTGACTTTTCGCTCGGCTGGGCTGTTTCGGACCCTGCGTTCACTGCTCGCTCCTCCTCGGCTTTCAACAGTGCATTTTCGACAACTTCGGATGCGGCAGGATGCGGCCAGAACTGACCACGCGCCAGGCCGGTAATACTCAACGAAGCGCTCGCCGCTTGAATCAGCGGTTGGATCAAGATGCTCGCCTCCTGGCCAATGATGTGAGCGCCGAGTATTCGTCCGCTTTGCCTGTCGACGATCAGCTTGCAGAAGCTCGTCGTGTCTTCAAGCGCCCATCCATATGCCGTCGACCCGTACTCCTGCGTCACGGCCACGACGTCGAGTCCCGCGTCAGCGGCCTCACGCTCGGTCAGCCCGAAATGCGCGATCTGCGGGTGGCTGAAGATCGCGGCGGGAACCGGCCCAGGATATCCGCCCACCGGCTGGTCTGGGTGGGCAAGATTGTGCTCCACGATTCGCGCCTCGTGATTTGCCACATGCTTGAGCTGCCACACAGAACTGACATCCCCCAGTGCGAACAGGCCGTCAACCGGTTTGCCAGCAGCGAGCACTCGCTGCTGATCGTCGACCAAAAGCCTGCCGTCAGTTTCGAGGTCGAAGCCGACGTCGGCAACACCGAGCGTGTCTGTGTTCGGGATGCGACCAATCGCGACAAGCACACGCTCGGTCTCGAGCATCTCACCGGAGTGCAATGAGACGACAAGGTGGTCACCGACGCGGTCGATCGCATCAACGGTGTCAGAAGGGCGTACTCCCCAGCGTTCACGGGCGAGCTCGGTGAACCGGGCGGAAACGTCGTCGTCCAGCTTGGTGAGCAGCCGGTCCGAGCGGGTGACGACGCTGACATCGACGCCGAACGCGCTGAAGATATGAGCAAACTCGACGGCGACCGATCCACCCCCGACGATCACCATGGACTCTGGCAACGATTCGATGCGCATGATGGTGTCTGAGTCGGTGATGGCATTATCCGGCTCGTATGCGGCGCTGAGCGCTCGCGGTCTCGAGCCGGCCGCGATGACGATTCGCGGCGCGGTCAGACGCGTTCCGCTCGCGCTCACAACCGTGTGCTGGTCGGCGAAGCCGAAACTCTCCCTGAACACCGTCACATTCGGCGATTTCTGATCGCGATAGCGGAATCCGGCCTGCGACAGTTTGTCCGTCCTGGCAAATACGCGATCACGCACCGCAGGCCAGTCGATCGGGTCGACACCGGCTGTGACGCCGATCCGTCCGCCCTCGGCGGCATCCGTTGTCACGTCGGCAACACGCACGAACATTTTGGTTGGGATGCAGCCCGCGTTCAGACACGTGCCGCCGAACCACCTGCCATCGTCGATCAGCGCGACGGACCAGTCGCTGAATTCGGGTCCGATCAGCGAGTTTCCGGAACCTGCGCCAATCACGATCAGGTCGAAAGCACGTGCGTGTTTGGCCGCCGCCGATTGAGCGTCAGGCACTGCGCTGCGCCGGAAGTCCCTCGACCACGAGCGCTGCGAGAGCACGAGCAGCGTCACGGGTGAGCGGTTTCAGGTGTTGATACGAGACAGCAGCGCCAGCAGCAAGTTGCGGGTCGTACGGAATCCGCACCAGGTCGCGCACCCGCGACCTGAAGTGCGACTCTATCTCGTCGAGTTTGACCATGTTCGTGCCCTGCGTCGCCGTGTTGAGAGCGACGATGGCGTTACGCACCAAATCGCCGTATCCGTTCGCTTCAAGCCAGGTGAGCGTCTCCGAAGCCAATCGTGCCTCGTCAACGCTTCCACCTGAGACGATCACGACAGCGTCGGCACGCTGGAGTGTCGCCCGCATCACCGAATGCACGATGCCGGTTCCGCAGTCTGTGAGCATGATCGAATAGAACCGCGCTGCGAGGTCGGCGACAACGTTGTAGTCATCCTCGTCGAACGCTTCGGACAGTTGCGGGTCGGTGTCAGACGCAAGGATGTCCAGGCGCGTCTCGTCGCGCGACACCAAGCCCGAGAAGTCGGTGTAACCACCGATCGACGACGCTTGGCGCACCACATCACGCACGGTTGCCATCGTCTGCTTGCTCACGCGTTCCGACAGCGTGCCCCGGTCGGGATTCGCATCAACGGCGATCACCCTGTCTTCGCGCACATCGGCCAGCGCCATGCCAAGCAGCGCTGTGACCGTCGTCTTGCCGACCCCACCCTTCCTGGTCATAATCGGCACGAATCGCGTGCCACCCTCGAACACCTTTCTGATGCGTTCGTCCTGCGCCTTCTGCGCTCGGACTTTTGCCGAGTCGCCCAGATTCACAACATGCAGCGTCGCGTTGTACACGAGCTGATTCCAGCCACCTTCTGGCGCTGGCCTGGTGCGACGATTAATCTCGAGCAGCCGGTCTGCGGTCAGCATCGCAGCTGCCTCAGGC
>DATMTC010000074.1:0-3001 GCA_035565115.1 Microbacteriaceae bacterium
CTGCGATCAGCCTGTGATAGCCCCACGGCGGCCGTTGTTCGGTCGCGCGGCCGTCGAACCAGGAGAAGTCCCAACCGTCGACCGGTGCAGCGTTCCCCTCCGCGATGAGTTCTTCGAGTGTGGGATGGGAGTTCACGAAAAGCAGTCTTTCACCCGCTGTGTAGGCGAGCAACGCCTGGGGACCAGGTCCGACCTTTCCTCCACAATCGGCAAGACTGCTGACATTTGCACAGATGTGGCCAACGCGTGCTCGATCGCAGTCGCGCGGCTCTAATCTCAGATCGGAGGTAACAATGTGCCAACCGTGTTGGGGCTCGACGGCTACCGCTTCTTCTTTTACAGCTTGGAGAATCGAGAGCCCGCTCACGTTCACGTCGAGCATGGGGAGAACACTGCAAAATTCTGGCTTGAGCCCGTAAACTTGGCGTCAAGTCTTGGTTTTCGACCGCATGAGCTGAGCCGTGTATCGCTTATCGTTGAGCAGAATTTGGAAGGGTTCAGAAGGGCGTGGAATGAGCACTTTGACGAAGGTGAATTCGTCCGCCGTCGACGTGAGCGTGACCGACGACGTTCTCCGCCTGGTGCTCGCTGACGGGCGCGAGATTTCCGCGCCCATCTCGTGGTTTCCGCGGCTGTCTGACGCAACCCCTGAACAGCGGAAAAAGTGGCGCATCATCGGCCGCGGCGAAGGAATACACTGGCCGACGATCGACGAAGACGTGTCCGTGGCTAGTCTGCTGCAACTGAACTGATCGGATCGCGACGCCGAGTCAGTCGCTGTACGTTCCGACGAGCCGCACGGCGCCCCCGTCGACGCCCTTTGCGCCCTGCTCGAAGTCGGTGAGGTCGGGCTGGCCTATCGATGCTGTGCTCATTGACACTGTGCCGACGGGCCAGGCCCGGATGCCCGCGGCGGTCAGGTGCGCGGCGATCGGACCCGCGGCACCCGGTGCCACGACGGCGAAGAATCCGATGCCCAGATTCCAGGTGCCTTCCGAGCTCTCGAGCGACGTGCCGGCCAGGTCGCTGAGCACGCGGAAGACCGGCGCCGGTGACCACGTCGAGCGGTCGAGCTCCACCCATGAGCCGACCGGAAGCACGCGCGCGAGGTTCGCGGCGATGCCACCGCCTGTGACATGCGACAACGAGTGAACGGATGCTCCAAGCGCCGGATCGGCCAACACCGAAAGCAGCGGGCCGGTGTAGAGCCTGGTCGGCTCGAGCAACGCCTCGCCAACGCTTCCGCCGAACTCGTCGAGGCTGTCGGTGAACCCGATGCCGCGCGCCGCCAGGATGCTGCGCACCAGCGAGAACCCGTTCGAGTGCAGTCCGGAGGATTCGAGGGCGAGCACGACGTCGCCGTCACGCACGCGATCCGCGCCGAGCACGGCATCCGCTTCGACGGCGCCGACTGCTGCGCCTGCGACGTCGTAGTCGTCGGGGCCGATGAGGCCGGGATGCTCGGCCGTTTCGCCGCCGACCAGTGCCGTGCCGGTTGCCGAGCACGCGCGTGCGATGCCTTCGACGATCGTGGCGATCCTCTCAGGAATGACCTTGCCGCACGCGATGTAGTCCGTCATGAACAGCGGCTTTGCACCGACGACGACGATGTCATCGACGACCATTCCAACGAGGTCTTGGCCGATCGTGTCGTGCTTGTCGATGGCCTGCGCGATCGCCACCTTGGTGCCGACCCCATCCGTCGATGTGGCAAGCAACGGCTTGTTGAACGCCTTGAGCGCCGACACGTCGAAGAGTCCGGCGAACCCGCCGACGCCGCCGACCACCTCGGTGCCGTGCGTTGCAGACACGGCCGACTTCATCAGCTCGACGGCGAGATCGCCTGCTGCGGTGTCGACGCCTGCGTCGCGATAGGTGCTGGAGGCGTCGCGATAGGTGCTGGAACTGTTTGCGGTCACGCATCCAGAGTACCGGGGCGCGTTCCAATCCCGTTTCAGCGATCCTGACCACTTCAAGTGGGCAATCTCGCTGAAACGGGATTGGAACGGGCCGGATTGGGACGGGCAGCATCCGCGCCCGCGCACAAGGCCGGGCCACGCAGCATCCGTGCCGGCGCACAAGGCGGGAAGCCCACGCAGCATCCGCACAGATGCCGATGTGCGAGACTAGATGCGGCCCTGTTCGGGCGCCACGCACCTCACCAACTGGAGTCCGCTAAAGCATGTGCGGCATCGTCGGCATCGTCTCCCCTGAGCCGGTCAACCAACAGATCTACGACAGCCTCCTTCTTCTGCAGCACCGCGGCCAGGATTCGACCGGCATCGCAACAGCAGAGGGCAACACGTTCCACATGCACAAGGCCAAGGGCCAGGTGCGTGAAGCGTTCCGCACACGCGACATGCGTGCACTTCTCGGAACCATGGGCCTCGGCCACGTGCGCTACGTCACGAAGGGCGACGCCGCCAACGAGCAAGAAGCGCAGCCGTTCTATGTGAACGCGCCGTACGGCATCATCCTGGTGCACAACGGCAACCTGACGAACACCCGCGAACTTGCCGACGACCTGTTCCACGTCGACCGCCGTCATGTCAACTCCACGAGCGACACCGAGATGCTGCTGAACGTGCTCGCGAACGAGCTTCAGACGCAGGTGTCTGGCGCAGACCTCGACCCGGACCAGGTGTTCAAGGCCGTGACGCAGGTGCACGAGCGCGTCGAGGGTTCGTATGCTGCCATCGCGATGATTGCAGGGCACGGGCTGCTCGCATTCCGCGACCCGTTCGGCATCCGCCCTCTGGTGCTCGGCCGCCGGGACGCAGGTCTGCTCGGCGACGAGTGGGTCGTCGCGTCTGAGTCGCTGGTGCTCGAGGCATCCGGATACGAGCTGGTACGGGATGTCGCCCCTGGCGAAGCGATCTTCATCACGACGAGCGGCGAACTGTATTCGCAGCAGTGTGCCACGAATCCTCGCCTGATTCCGTGCTCATTCGAGTATGTCTATCTGGCTCGCCCGGACTCCGTGATGAACGGCATCTCGGTG
>DATMTC010000075.1:0-1625 GCA_035565115.1 Microbacteriaceae bacterium
CATCGAGAAGGCGATCGACGTGAGCATCGAGCGCGGCACGACATCACGGCTCACGCGATCGCAGCTGACGGCCATGCTGACCGTCGGTGATGACAGTGGCCTGCTTGCCGATCGCGAGCTC
This sequence comes from Microbacteriaceae bacterium, assembly GCA_035565115.1. Taxonomy (GTDB): domain Bacteria; phylum Actinomycetota; class Actinomycetes; order Actinomycetales; family Microbacteriaceae; genus Rathayibacter_A. Next base: position 122 of record DATMTC010000075.1, read on the forward strand.
GTGGTCGAGGCAGTGCCAGAAGACCGCGCGCTCAAGCTGGACGCCCTGCACATGGTCGAACAACAGGTCAGCGCAGAAGCCGCCATCGCAACCAACACGTCGTCGATCTCGATCACCGCGCTCGCCGCCGGGCTGCAACTGCCTGAGCGGTTCATCGGCATGCACTTCTTCAACCCGGTCCCGGCTTCCGCACTTGTCGAGATCGTCGTCGGGGAAGCCACATCGGAAGGGCTCGTCGAAGCGGCGCAAGACTGGGTCGCTGCCATCGGAAAGACACCGGTGACGGTGCAGGATGCGCCAGGGTTCGCCTCGTCACGGCTCGGCCTCGCCCTTGGGCTCGAAGCGATCAGGATGCTCGAAGACGGCGTCGCATCCGCCGACGACATCGACGCCGCCATGGTGCTCGGCTACAAGCATCCGATCGGTCCGCTCAGGCTCACCGACATCGTGGGCCTTGACGTGCGGCTTGCAATTGCCGACTACCTGCACGGCGAGCTCGGGCCGCGATTCGAGCCGCCTGCCCTGCTGCGCACCATGGTTGCAGAAGGCAAACTCGGCCGTAAGGCCGGGCAGGGCTTCTACACCTGGGACGAGCGGTGACGTGCTCACCGGGCAAAGAAACGAGACAACAATGACAGAGATTCTGCCCAGTTACGTTCGAGGCGGATGGTGGACGCCAGCCGACGTGAGCGACGCGACAGAGGTGCTCGACGCGACAGACGTACTCGACGCATCCACGGGCGAGCTGGTCACTCGGGTCAGCACGAGTGGGCTCGACCTAGCGTCAGCGCTCGACTACGCGCGCACCGTCGGCCAGGCATCGCTTGGCAGGCTCACCTTTCATAAACGTGCGGTGTTGCTGAAGCAGCTGGCGCAGGTGCTCACCGAGCACAAGGCGCAGTTGTACGAGCTGTCGAGTCGCACAGGCGCGACGAAGGCAGACTCGTGGGTCGACATCGACGGCGGCATCGGCGTGCTGTTCACATATTCGTCGAAGGGGCGGCGAGAGTTGCCCAACGACCAGGTCTACGTCGACGGGCCGGCAGAATCACTGTCGAAAGACGGTTCATTCCTCGGGCGGCATATATTCACGCGGTTGCCGGGAGTCGCCGTTCAGATCAACGCGTTCAATTTTCCCGTCTGGGGTGCACTGGAGAAGTTTGCTCCTGCTTTCTTGGCCGGTGTTCCAACGCTGATCAAACCAGCGACGCCGAGCGGCTACCTCACCGAGGCATTCGTGCGTATCCTCGTCGATTCCGGATTGCTGCCTGACGGATCTCTTCAGCTGATCTCTGGCAGCGTGCCTACCCTGTTCGACGAGCTTCGTCTCGGCGACATCGTCTCGTTCACCGGATCGGCCTCCACGGCCGAGCAGTTGCGCGCGCACGCGAGTGTGCAGACCGGCGGTGTTCGCTTCACGAGCGAGACAGACTCGATCAACGCCTCGATTCTCGGAACGGATGCCGTGGAAGGCTCACCGGAATTCGACGCGTTCGTCAAGCAG
>DATMTC010000076.1:0-4361 GCA_035565115.1 Microbacteriaceae bacterium
CTGGCCCGTGGTCACGAGGTGGTTGGCATCGCGCGTGACGCCGCGAAGCTCTCGAGCGCGCTTGGCAGCGACGCGCGAAAGTCGACGCGAATCGTCACCGCAACAGCCGCGGATGTCGCAGCGCTGACCGAAGCATTCCGCGATGTCGATGCCGTGGTGTCCGCCCTTGGTCCAAACAAGACCAGCGGTGACCGCGTGCTGACCACCGGGATCACCGCCACGCTTGCTGCGATGAAACCGGCCGGTGTGCGTCGGCTCGTCGTGGTCAGCGCCAGCGGCCATCTCACCGATGGTGACGCGTTCTTCGTCCGGGTGCTCGTCAAGCCGATCCTCGGCGCGCTTTTGCGCACACAATATGCGGACATGCGCGAGATGGAGCGCATCGTGCAGGCGTCGAGCACGGATTGGACGATCATGCGCCCACCGATGCTGACCGACAAGGATGCCCGTGGCAGCTACCAGTCGCGTCGCAATCTGAACGTGCGCAGCGGCTTCACGATTACCCGTGAAGATCTAGCCGCGGCCATTCTGGACCAGCTGGAAGACGACACGACGATTCGGCAGGCCGTGTCGGTCGCGAACTGAGGGTCCCTGAGCCTCGGATGGCGCTTCGACGAGGTCAGCGCCCGATCCCTGAGCCCGACGAAGGGCGGCGCGACGCGAAGAAGTCGTCGAGCAGTGCGGCACAGGCATCCGCTTCGATGCCCGCGAATACTTCCACCCGATGGTTGAGTCGGCGATCGCGCAGCACGTCGTAGACGCTGCCGGCGGCACCGGCCTTTTCGTCCCAGGCGCCGAAGATCACACGAGGCACGCGAGCTGACAGGATGGCGCCAGCACACATCACGCACGGCTCGAGCGTGACCACGAGCGTCGCATCCGTGAGATGCCAGTCGCCAGTGGTCTCGGCCGCCGCGCGCAACGCCAGGATCTCCGCGTGCGCGGTCGGGTCCTGCTGTGCTTCGCGCTCGTTGCGACCGATCCCGATCACCTGACCGGATGCGTCGAGCACCAGCGCGCCGACGGGAACGTCACCGGTGGCCAACGCGCGTTGCGCCTCGGCGACAGCGCGCAGCATCCACTCGGATTGCTCGGACGATGTCACTGTCGCCTCCCCACTGTTGCCGAACGCTGATCGACTAGATTGAGCCTATGCGAGTGCACGTTGCCGACCACCCTTTGATCACCCACAAGCTGACGGTGCTGCGCAATCGCGACACGTCTTCACCAATCTTCCGAGCGCTCACCGAGGAGCTTGTCACCCTGCTCGCCTACGAGGCGACTCGCGCGGTGCGGGTTGAGCCGATCGAGATCGAGACGCCCGTTGCGCGCACGACAGGCGTGACGCTGAGCGAGCCGAAGCCGCTGGTCGTGCCGATTCTGCGTGCAGGGCTCGGGATGCTCGAAGGCATGGTGAAGCTGATGCCATCCGCCGAGGTCGGCTTTCTCGGGATGGTGCGCAACGAGGAGACGCTGCAGCCGACGACATACGCAGAACGCCTGCCTGACGACCTGTCGGATCGCCAGTGCTTCGTGCTCGATCCGATGCTCGCGACCGGCGGTTCGCTCGGTGCTGCCATTGAGTTCCTGTTCAAGCGCGGGGCCGTCGATGTGACGGCGATCTGCATCCTCGCTGCGCCAGAAGGACTGAAAGCGGTCGAGAAACTCACTGAAGGTCGCGACGTAACGCTCGTGCTCGGCGCCGTGGACGAGCGGCTCAACGAACGCGGATACATCGTGCCGGGCCTCGGTGACGCAGGCGACAGGCTGTACGGCACCGTCTAGCAGGCCGCCGAGCTTGTCGAAGGTCCCTGAGCCCGTCGAAGGGCGGTCCCTGAGCCCGTCGAAGGGCGGCCCCTGAGCCTGTCGAAGGTGGTCCCTGAGCCCGTCGAAGGGCGCCACCGACCCTCAGCCACAACGCAACGCGGGCCCCGTCCAGATGGACGGGGCCCGCACTGTATTGCGCTGTGATTTACCGCTGGCTACGCCTGAGCGTTACCACGGCGGCGACGGAACATTGCGATTCCGACTCCTGTTGCTCCACCGAGCAGTGCGATCAGACCGGCCGCGAGGCCGACTGTGACATCCGAACCAGTGTCAGCCAGTTTTGGCTTTGTGACGGATGCTGCTGGCTTCGGCGGCTGCGGGCAGTTGCCCGTGGCAGTTGCGACGGTGTACGACTTCTCAATGGTCGTCTCTCCGTCTGCGAACGCGTGTCCAGCCTTCGCGTTGAACGTTGCCTTGTGGGCACCAGCGGTCTGGTCAAGCTGACCGACGAGCTCGGCGTTCTGCACGACATATGAAGCGGTACCAGGCAGCGAGCACGTTGGCGGCGTCACAGACACCGTAGCGGTCGCGTCATCATGCGCCTTGTAGCACGGAGCATCTGGGTTGGTGTTCTGGTAGCCAAGCGGACCCGCCAGGTCGCCGGTGAACTGCTCCGAGGTGTCACCGTCGGCGAACGTGTGGCCCGCGGTGGCAGTCGCCTTCGAGTCGTACGAAGCAGGACCCTGTGCGCCGTTCTTCGTGCCGGTCCAGGTGACGTTCTGGCCGGTCAGGGTCAGCGTTGCCGGGGCGACGCAAGTCGGAGCAGAGACGGATGCTGCTGCCACCGCGTCGTCAACCGGCTTGTAGCAGGGCGCATCCGGGTCGGTGTTCTGGTAACCGAGCGGGCCGGCCAGCTCGCCGTGGAAGTTCTGCGAGGCGTCACCGTTCGGGAACGTGTGTCCAGCGGTGGCGGTTGCCGTCGATGAGTATGACTGCGGGCCCGTTGCGCCATCTGGGGTGCCCGACCAGGTCACGTTCGTGCCGCTGAGCGTCAGAACAGCTGGGACGGTGCAGTTCGGCTGCGACACAGACACGGATGCCGCCGCATCGTCAACGGTTCTGTAGCACGGAGCTTCAGGGTCAGTGTTCTGATAGCCGAGCGGCCCAGCCAACTCACCGTGGAAATTCTTCGAAGTGTCACCGTTCGGGAACGTGTGCCCTGAAGTGGCTGTCGCCGTCGATGAGTACGACTGCGGGCCCGTTGCACCGTCCTCCGTGCCCGACCAGGTGACGTTCGTACCGGTGAGGTTCAGCACGGCTGCAACCTCACACGACGGGGCGGTCACCGTGACTGATGCCGAGGCGTCCTTGGCCGGCGGCACAGTGCAGCCTTTGGAAACGGTGACCTTAAATTCGCCGATGTTCCTGACTGTGGTGTCCGGCCAGGTGGCCGTATATGACTCGCTGGCCGATTTGCCCGCTGCCGGTGCGGCAATGGTCTGCGTGAAAGTGACGCTGCCGTTAGTATTGCCAACCTTCGGCGGAATGACTGTTCCGTTCGGAATCACCGTATTGGTGCTGTTCGACACCGTTGCGGCGGTGTTCCAGTCGTTGCTCAGCGTCCAGGTCACGGTGGCCGATCCGTCGGCAGTGTTACACGCGGCGGTCCCAGTCAGGAACGCGTCGTGCGCACTCGCGCTCTGCGCCGCCATCAGACCGGCGCCCGTCAACAGCGCTGTCACGCCGATCGTCGCCAATATTTTTTTGAGTTTCATTCCTTGCTCTCCTCGCGCCCCTAGGCGCAACCGTTCATCGGGTAATCACGGACTCCATGCAAAACCGCGCGACAAAGCGCCGGGCGGCATAGAACATCGGTCGGGAATGCTGAAGCGTCTTACTCGCCACCACGGTGGATGCCAGAGGCGGGTTCGAGTGCATCGGGTTGCATGCTCGATCGACAACATGGACGCCTCGACCCAAAGGAACAAACCGAGGCTTGCTCATCTTAGGAGAACTTGAATTCCGAATTCAACTCGAAAGTGAAACTTTCTCACCGAGCTGTGCCGTGGTCTCGTCACAGTGCGTAACAATTTGACACAGCGGGCAACACTCGGCTTTACTGACAGGCATGACTGACAAATCGCGCACCTTGACCTCCTTTGAGGCTCTCGGGGATGCCGGCATGATGATGCCCGGCAGCGTCTCAGTCATGTGTTGTCGAATGTGTCGCTAATCTGACGACCCGTCGCCGAGCTTCTGCGCATCCGCTTCTCTCGAATCGGAACCTGCTCTGAGCTCCCCGGACGCCCACCACCCCGGGCATCCGTACCGGCCAGCCACGGCCGCAACACTCTCGAATCCGCTCGATCGGGCATCCGGCGTTCTGCCGTCCCGGCGTCGGACGCACCAGCATCATCGAAGGACTTTTCTCATGTCGCTCGCGACCATCGACACCATCGCTCCCGCATACACGTCTCTGCAGGCAAGTGCAGCCCCACGACCGGTTCATCCGGCCAGGCCGCGCACGGCGATCCAACCGCTGCCAGCGCGTCCGCGCACCGGTCCCACCGCGCAGCCGGCGCACCGTGAGACGG
>DATMTC010000077.1:0-3179 GCA_035565115.1 Microbacteriaceae bacterium
GGCGGATTCTTGATCGACAAAAAGTCGAGCACGAAGTTCGTCGGGGTGTGCCAGACGTTGACGAAGTCGGCGAACTGCCCGACCTCCATGCCCTTGGGAAGGTCGATCCCGATCTGCACGGGAAGCTGTTGTCGTTCGTCACTCATGGTTCGAACGTAGCTCGCCTGCGCCCGACCGGCAACGCGGCACGTTGTGCTTTCAGCGTAGAGCGTCGGGCGCACGCCTGGCGCGCCAGCCGATCAGCAGCGCAAGATGCACGATCGCCAACGCGGTGGCGACCGCGATGACCAGCAACCAGTTCGGCGGTGTGGTGCCTGATGCGAACATCATGCCGAGCAAAGCGGTCGCCAAAATCGCGCCGACGTAGCGGCTGGTCTGGAAGATGCCGGCGGCGACACCAGCATCCTGCGGCCGAACTGACGCATAGAGCGCCTGACTCATCGCGATGCTCACGATGCAGTACGGGATGCCCATGGCTGCGGTGATCAGCAGCACAACGACCGCCGAGGTGGTGACCGCGATCACGCCGAGCAGCGCTGCGGATGCCAGCAGCATGCATCCGCCGAGAATCAGCGTGAAATGCAGGCCTCGTCGCTCGATCAATCGGGCGGCGAACGGCGTGATGACCACCGACAGCGCGGCGAGCGGGAACATCAGCAGCCCGACGATGTCTGTGCGGTATCCACCGTGTTCCTCGAGGAACTGCGGCAGTCCGAAGAACGCGCAGTAATAGATCAGGTTGAAGATGGCGAAACACAGGTAGACCATCATCAGTGCGTGGTTCGCCGCGAGCAGGCGCAGGTCGATGAACGGCGTTGTCGTCGACAGTTCGCGCCACACGAAGAGTGCTCCGGCGGCGAGCGCAGCCGGTATCAGCCACCAGGTCGGTCCGCTCGTCAGACTGAGCAGGAAGATCAGCAGGGCGACCAGGGTCGCCGTGAACGCGAGGATGCCCGGGATGTCGGATTGCGCGATCGTCAGTCGCATCCGCTCGCGCTTGCGCGCAGCATCCGCGGGTGCGAACAGTCGCGTTGCGATCATGGCGATCACGGCAAGTGGCACGTTGACCCAGAAGATGGCCTGCCATCCGAGCGTTGTCACGAGGATGCCGCCGATGACCGGACCGATGGCCGCGCCCGCCGTGTTGGCGATCTGGATGCGACCGATCAGCCGAGGCGAGCTGAGCCCGGCTTGCTCGGTGATCGTCTTCAGCATGGCGATCGCGGATGGGAACGCGGTCGCAGTGCCGACGGCCAAGAAAATGCGGCCGACGCACAGGACGGCGAACGTCGGCGAAAACGGGGTCAGCGCACAGACGACGACCACCAGGGCCATGCCGAACACGAACAAGCGCCGCGGCCCGAATCGGTCGGCGAGCCTGCCCATCAACGGCTGCCCGGCGGCCGAGGCCAGATAGAACGCCGTGATCACCCAGGTGACAGTTGCGACATCCAGACCGAAGTCTTTGCGCAGCACGACAAGCGCAACGGCGATCATCGACGAGTTGAGCGGATTCAGCGCGGTGCCGAGGCTCAGAGCGGCGACGGCGACGTTCGCCCGGCGCACGGAAAGATTCGGCGGGTTCATCACTGTTCACCCTAGCCATCGGGTGGGCGTGCGGCGCGCTGCAGGCGCGCTGACCGGCGCACTGACCGGCACCCGGCGCCGGTAACTCAGGTAAAACGCCCGTTCCGCAATCTTCGAACCGCATCAACACGCGGATCCCCGATCGGTCGCATCCGATTTACCTGAGTTACCGGCTGCGGACGGCTCCCAAACCGACGGCACCGACCGCAGGGGTGCTTGTCAACGGACCTGCGCGAGGAGTTGCTCTGTCGCATCCCACAGCATCAGCCCGTCTTCGGTGCGCGGCATGTGCCCGTCGAACTTCATGGCGACATGCGGTGCCAGGCCCGTTGTCTCATCGATTGCCGTGTTCTCGTCTGGCACTTTCTCGCCTGGCACTTCCTCATCTGACACTGTGCCGCCTTGTGTTGCCGTTGCTCACTTTAGGGCCTCGGCGAGCTCGATGTGGCCGCCGTGGCACCAGCACAACCCCTGAACCAAAACCTGAATGTCAGCGCGGCCTGCCACAGTGGTGCTGTGTCCATAGAAGAGGGCGGCACTTGATCGAGAGCGGTCGATCGGACCGCAGCCGCGGACACAATTGGGGGGACGCGTGGACACCGATTTCATCACGCTGGTTTTGAATTTTCTTGCCGCGCATCTGATCGACATTGTGGCGGCACTGCTCTGGCTTGTGGGCGGTGTTGTCGTCCAGAAAGTCGGCGACAGGATCGTACGGCCCCGGCCGCCGCGTGCGCGACAGGGTGGGCGCTGATGTCGCCGGAGACTCAAACGGCAATCGTCTCAAATGTGGCTATCGGCCTCCCTTTCTTCATAATCGGCTTTCTGATTTCTCCAGCGTTCGGTTACATCGCGCGTGACCCATCACTCACGGTCGCGTCGATCCGGCAGGTAATGCGCGAAGCGCTGAGCGCGACCGAACATCTGTTTATGCGGCGATCGCGCGTGACGCAGCGTCGAGATTCCACAACCTCGGATGCTGATCGGATCGTGATTGGGATCGTGGTCGCAGCCGGCGTCATCGCGCTGTACATGAAGTATCGAGTCCCGGTGCTTGCAGCAATATCGGCCATTGCGTTCCTCGTCGCCGTGGCGGCAACGATCAGCATCGTGATGATGTCCCGTCGGGGCATCGTCACCGGCGGTCACCGGATCACCGCTACTCTCCTGCTTCTCTATGCCTCTTCTGCACTTGGCATTGTGGACGTTGCCTTTCTCTGGAACCCGCCTGCAGGGGGTGAGTTGTTCCGGCAGTTCGTGGCCGCGTTCGCCACCAGCCAACAACTCCGTGGGCTGGAGGGCATGGCATTCGTTGCGTATCAGATCATCGGTGCGGCGTGCTATCTCCTCGTGGCAGTGCTCTCAATCGCATTCTCGATCGCGATCATCACCGCCTTGAACATTCGTGCCGCAGCCTGGGGGCAACCGATCTGGAAGTTCGGTTACCGTTTCACCTCGTTCACCTGGTCGCCGTGGATACTCGGCGTCGCAGTTCTCCTGGGCACGGTTTCGGTAGCCGCCAGCGGTGGATGGCTCTTTCACTGGCTCGAACAGTTCAGCACAGTGCACACACTCATACCGACTCCGGCGAC
>DATMTC010000078.1:0-12762 GCA_035565115.1 Microbacteriaceae bacterium
GACCGAATCCGGAACGCGTCGTTCCGAATCGGCATGTTGCGTCTTGGCTGGCACGGACTCAACCTATCAACCGGATGGCCAATTCGGACCGTCAGCGCAGCACCTTGCGCCGAGCCGGTCGATGCGATGCCGGGTGCCACGCCTTCCATTCGTGGCGCGCGAAATGTCGTTATGAGCGCTGAGAACGACATTTTGCGCGCCATGAACGTAACGAGATCGCGAACTGCCCCGCCGACACTGCAGCATCCATCAACCGGTTGACCAATTCTGTCGAGAGCCTTAGTCTGAACGCATGGCGACGATCGGGCTGAGCACATACGCGTTCTTCTGGAGGCTCTCCGACCGCGTGAGCGCGCCGCTGAGCATCCACCAGGCCATCGAGCGCACGGCCGAGCTGGGCGTCGACCTTTTCCAGATCTGCGACTACGCGCCGCTCGAGACGATGAGCGAGTCTGAGCTGGCAGCGGTCGCGACCACCGCGCGGGATGCCGGCGTGGGCCTCGAGGTCGGAACCAAGGGCATCCGCTCTGCGCAGCTCACACGCTTTCTGCATGTTGCTCAGGCGCTGGATGCCAGGTTGCTGCGCACGATGTTCAACTCCCCCGGGCACACTCCGAGCATGGACGAGGCCGAAGACCTGTTGCGCTCCGCGCTTCCCGACTTCGAGCACGCGGGGGTGCGCATCGCGATCGAGACCTACGAGCAGGTGCCGACTGCCGACCTGATGCACGTGGTCGACCGCATCGACAGCCTGTTCCTCGGCATCTGCAGTGACCCGGCAAACACGGTCGCCGCACTGGAGAACCCGAACGAAGTGATCGGCCGGATCGCACCGCGCGTGCTCAACATGCACGTGAAAGACTTCGCGTTCACTCGCCGCGACGGCTGGGTCGGTTTCACACTCGCTGGCGCACCGCTCGGCACCGGACTGCTCGACTACGACCACATGGTCGACGCCATCCGGCCATACGACCGCAACATCAATCAGATCATCGAGCATTGGCTGCCGTGGCAGGACGACGAGGCGAGCACGATTCGCCTCGAAGCCGAGTGGACCGCACGCAGCCTCGACTTCCTGAGGAGGAAACAACCATGACAGTCCCTACCGCAACCGACAACCTCACCGTCGCCGTCATCGGCGCTGGCGGCAAGATGGGCATGCGCGTCTCGGCCAACCTCGACAAGAGCGGCCACCGTGTGCTGTTTAGCGAGAATTCCCCGAACGGTCAGGAGCGCGTGCGCGCGCAGGGCCGCGAGCTGAGCGAGGCATCCGATGCCGTTTCGGATGCGGATGTCGTCATCCTGGCCGTTCCAGACGTCGCCCTCGGTGCCGTCTCTGCCGGTGTTGTTCCGCTGATGAAGTCTGGCTCGATCGTGCTCACGCTCGACCCCGCCGCGGCATACGCGGGCCTGCTCGCCGCGCGCGACGACGTGACGATGGCTGTCGCGCATCCGTGTCACCCGTCCGTATTCCTCGAGCGGTATGAGAAGGAGCAGTACGCCGACACGTTCGGCGGCGAGGCGGCTCCGCAGAACGTGGTCGCGGCGATCGAGAGCGAAGACGCAGCGGCCAAGGCGCGTGCAGAAGAGGTCATTCGCGTCATCTACGGCCCCGTCATCGACGTGCACTGGGTGACGGTCAAGCAGTTGGCCGTGCTGGAGCCGACGCTGGTAGAGACGGTCGCATGCATGGTCGGAACGCTGCTGAAGGATGCGCTGTACGAGACGGTGCACACAGCTGGCGTGCCGGAGGAGGCCGCGCAGGCTATCCTGTTCGGGCACATCCAGATCGCGTTGACAAACACGTTGCGGGGTTCGAACCCGTTCTCCGAAGGCTGCGAGATCGCGATTCAGTACGGGCGCGACACCATCATCAAGGACGACTGGAAGAAGATCTTCGACGACCGCGAGCTCGACACCGTGATCGCGCGGATGCTGAAGCTGGAGAAGATCGAGCGGTAATCTCAGTGCCGCAGCACGACACGACTGCAAAGGAAGATACATGCCAAAGGATGAGCAAGCGTCTCCGGCTGACCCCGAGCAACCGCCAGAAAACAACACCAAGCGATGGTTCCGACCGAACCAGTCCGGCCCGGGCTGGCACCCAGGCTCCTGGCAGGGCTGGCTGATACTGCTGAGCATCGTGGCCGCGATCGTCGTCGTCGTCGTGCTGTTGCGGACCGGAGTGCTCTGAGCTCTACCGCGTCCAACGGAGCCTAACGCTGGATGGCCCGTGGCCCTCATCGGTATGGTGACCTGGGGGTGCACCACCCTCGCGACCCGGGGGCCTAAAGCCTGATGGAAAACCTGATCCGTTCCGAACGCGAACAGCGCGGCTGGACCCAGGCTGTTCTTGCCGAACGTCTGGAAGTGTCGCGCCAGACCATTGTCGCCCTCGAAACCGGAAGGTACGATCCGTCGCTCCCACTGGCCTTTCGCATCTCCCGACTCTTTGACAAGCCAATCGAAGGGCTCTTCACCCCCGCAAACAACCCCTGAACGACGCCACTCGGAGTTTGATGGTGCCGCACGGTTAAAGAAAGGCCCAAGCGATGCTTGGGCCCTTCAAGCTCGTAATCACGCTGGTCCGCTAGGGACGGACCTGCGTGGTCGGGAGATGTTCCAGCCTACTTTTGGGGTTGGTAACCTGGTTTGTCATTTCTATCATGTCCTCATTAAGGAGGACATGGATCTGTATACCCCAGTTTGGGGACGATGTCCGGCACGGTCTCCGCGGTTCGCGCTACGGCCGGAGTTGTTCCTTGGCATAGCGGCTGGGCGGCACCGCGTGAACCGCTCTGAACACCCGTGAGAAATAGAGCGGATCGGCATATCCCACGCGGCGAGCGACTTCGTTCACCCGAAGGCCACTTGTGCGCAGCAGCAGAGCGGCCTCATGCATCCGTCGCCGGCGCGACCATGACAGCACCGAAAGTCCGGTGTAGCGGGCGAAGATGCGCTCAGCGGTCGTCGGACTGCATCGACCGGCCTCGGCGATCTCGGACACCGTGAGATGACGATCCAGATTGGCGACGATGTGGTCGATCATCAACTCGAGCACTATCGGCACGGCCTGCGCAACCGACTGTTCGGCGCCCCATCCTGAGCTCTCTTCGACAATGAGCGAAGCGAGCGAGCGCATCGCGGATTCACTCGTGCGCGCTGCGAGAAAGCGGTCAACACAGTATGAGGCGAGCGTGATCACATTGCTGCCAGAGCCAGCGCGGGTCGAGGATGCGATCGGCGGCCCGGACTCGGCCGGACCTCGGCGCCATGCCACGCCCGCAAGAGGATCTGTTATGCCAACACCGACCCGGAACTCCACCGGAACCGACGTGTCGTGCTCCGGGATGATATGGACTGTGCCGACGTGAAACGGCGAGCGCCGGTCTGGCCGATAGTCGACGTCGTGCTTCCACGGCAGCCTCAGGATGGAATTACTGGTCAACGTGAAACTCTCGCCACGGCTGATGATGGTGCCCGAACCGTGCACGACCCACACGAACGACATCGTCTCGACGTGTGCGTAATGGATGTGCTCGTCGGAGCGGAATCGGTACCAGTTCGCACCGACGACCACCGGTCCGCTCGTTGATTCCATGTCATCAGCGTAAATCCCCTTTATCTCATAGAAGTGTTGGGAGCTCAGATGGTCGAAATATCCATGTTTCGCCACCCAACGCCATGGTCACGAGCGTGCAGGCGCTTTTAGCCTGTGATGGGCAACATCGTGAGAACGACGACAGGGGCAGTCATGAAGATCACCGTCGATACCACCGCCTGCATCGGCGCTGGACAGTGCGCCCTGGTCGCCGGCGAGTTGTTCGACCAGGACGACGACGGTATCGTCGTGCTCCTTGACGATCAGCCTGCCGAGTCCCAGCAGGCGATGGCGACCCGGGCGGCAGGGCTGTGCCCCGCGCGCGCGATCGCTGTCACAGCGTGACCGTGGGCACAGCTGCAGGTGTCGTCATCGTCGGTGCATCGCTTGCAGGTCTGACCACGGCAGAAGGTCTGCGTGCCAACGGGTACCGCGCGCCGATCACGCTGGTCGGCGAAGAGAATCGCGCGCCGTACAGTCGCCCGCCGCTGTCGAAACAGGTGCTCGCGGGCGCCTGGGACGTCGAACGGACCACGCTGCGCGACCTCGAGCAATTGGACAACCTCGGCGTGCGATACCTGCGCGGCCAACGCGCCACAGCCGTCGATGCTGCCGCCCGCACGATCACGGTGGGCGGCGTCGTGCTGCCGTTCGAGCACCTCGTGGCCGCAACAGGCGTCACTGCCCGCACACTCCGGAATCCGCACCGCGTGCGAGGCATCCATTCGCTGCGCACCATCGATGACGTCCTGGCATTGCGACGCGATCTCGACGGCGCCGACCGGGTTGCCGTCGTCGGTGCAGGCGTGCTCGGCTGCGAGATCGCCGCTGCCGTGCGCAGCGCCGGTCATGATGTGACGCTCATCGGGCGTACTGCTCGCTTCGCTCAAGCCGGCGGCCAGCTGTCCACGATGATCGCCGCACTCTTGCAGGAGAACGGCGTGCGGATGCGCATAGGCTCGGACGTCAGCACCATCGAAACCAGCGACACCGCAAACAGCGCCACCGCAAACAGCACCATCACGAGCCGCACGGTCGACGGGCACGGTACGGTGTCCGCACTCCGCCTGACCGACGGGTCGGTGGTTCGCGCGGATGTCGTCATCGCCGCGATCGGCTGTTCGCCCGTCGTCGGCTGGCTGTCCGGGGCCGGAATCGACATCTCTGATGGAGTCCTGTGCGACGCGAACGGTGTCGCCGCTCCCGGAATCTACGCTGTCGGCGACGTCGCCCGCTGGCTCGATCCGTTGACGGGCGAGGCACGTCGCATCGAACACCAGGCATCCGCCATCGAGCGCGCCCACGCCCTCGCCCGGTTCATCGTGACCGGAGAGTCGACTCCTCCGATCGCAGCATTTTTCTGGTCAGAGCTCTTCGGCAATCGCATCCTGGTGCACGGTCGGCTCGACCCAGACCTCCCGCTCACAGTGCTGGCGGGCGACCCGGCCGATCGACGATTCGTGGGCGCCACCATTCGTCGCGGGTGGCCCACCGGGCTCGTCGGCTGGAACATGCCTCGCGAATTCCGCGTGGAGCGCGCGCGACTGATCCACCAATCGGGCATGGCCGCCGAAGCCAACACTGAAGCCAACACGGAGACCAGACAAGGAAGCGCCGTCGCATGACAGATTCGACCAGCGTGACGACCGGCCAGCCGGCTGGCGGCTGCCCGTTCCACGACATCCGCACGATCCCGACGGACGGCACCCCGCTTACCCCATCGCCCACTCTCGCCGAGTGGCGTGCGGAGGGCGCTGCGACGCCGCTGCACTACACAGACGGTCACGACGGCTGGATCGTCACCCGCCACGAGCTCGCACGGCTAGTGCTTGAGGACAGCCGCTTCAGCCAACAGCCTGGGCGGATGCCTGGTGAGACACAGGATGCAAGCGGCGACGGACCGGATCAACAGGAGCCGGCCCTCGACGACGACGCACTGGCCGCAATGGAGGTCGCCAACCTGTTGGGCCTGGACTCGCCACAGCACGCCCGCGTGCGGCGCTCAATCCTGGGCCGGTTCTCCGTGCGGGCGGTGCGCGGCTACGAGGCGGACGCGACAGCCATCGTGGCCCGCCAGCTCGAGCACCTGAGAGCCCAAGGATCGCCTGCCGACGCGACCACGCACTTCGCGCAGCCGATCTCCGCTGCCGTGCACTCCCACGTGCTCGGCATACCGCAAAGCCACACTGACCAGTTCTCGAGGCTCTTCGTTGGCACCTCGACCGCTCAGCAGAAGATGACGTTCGTTCGCGAAGTGATCGCCGCCAAGCGCGAGAGCCTGGGCGACGACGTGATCAGTGAGCTGATCCGATCCGAGCTGACGGATGTCGAGATCGCCGGAGTGACCTTCGTGCTGTTCACCTCCGGCCGCGATTCGGTCGCGTACATGATCGCAACGACGACCGTCGCCCTGCTGTCGCACCCCGAGCAACTGAATGCGCTGCGGGACGATCCGACGCTGATCATCGGTGCCGTCGAAGAATTCATGCGCTACGGCGCGATGTTCATCACACTGTTCTCGCGCACGGCCACGGAAGACGTCGACTTCGGTGATGTCCAGATAAAAATGGGCGAATCCGTCTCGGTGTCACCCGTTGCGTCGAACCGCGACGAGCGACGCTTCGAGAACCCAGACGAGTTCGACATCAGTCGGGATGCATACGGTCACCTGGGTTTCGGTCATGGGCTCCACGGATGCGTAGGGCAGCAACTCGCGCGCCTCGAGATCCGCCAGGCGATCACGCAGTTGCTCGCCGGACTTCCCGGTCTGCGTCTCGTCGAGGCCGAGCAGGAGCATCCGATGCCCTTCGCGCATCCGGTTGCGACCTACGAGGCCGGATCGGTTGTCGTCGCGTGGGACTCACGGGGCTAGCAGGTCACGCAGCTCGGCCGGCGCTGGTGCTCGCGCGCACGACGAGCTCCGGCTGAAACACGATCTGCTCGTGCTCGAAGTTCTCGTCGCCTGCCGCCTGCGCCTCACGCAGCAAGAGGTCGACCGCGGTTTCGCCGATGAGCGCGGTCGGCTGGCGCACAGACGACAACGGCACGGCCGACGAGGCAGCGAATGAGATGTCGTCGTACCCGATCAAGGCGATGTCGTTCGGGATCGCGACGGCGCCCGACATCGTCAGGGTCTGAAGGATGCCGATGGCCAGCAGATCGTTGGCAGCGAAGATCGCGTCAGGTCTTTCACTTTCAGGTCGATTCAGCAGGGTCTCGGCCGCGGCACGACCCTCGTCAACGGTCAAGGCGCTGGTTCCCAGCGTTTCAAGCGTGACGCCGGAAGCTTGATGCACGACGGTTCGCGCCCCCGCGAGTCGGTCGGCAACCTGTCGAAGCGATCGCGGACCACCAACGAACGCCAAGCGTCGACGACCCACGTCGATCAGGTGCTTAGCCGCGAGACGGCCGCCTGCAACGTCATCCATCGCGACGGATGAGAACGTTCGATTCTCTGTCTGCCGGTCGACGAGAACGGTCGGGATGCCCAGCCTGCGCAAGGCGATCAGTTGGGAGACGACGTCGCCGTGCGGCGTGATGAGCATTCCGTGCACCCGCTGTTCTTGAAACAGGTCGAGATACACCTGCTCGCGTGAAGTGTCTTCGTCCGAGCTCGCCAACAACAGCGAATACCCGTCAACGCTCGCGCGCGTCTCTGCCCCGTGTGCGACATCGGTGAAGAAGGGGTTCCCGACGTCGAGCACGATCATCCCGATGCTGCGGCTGTGTCCAGCGCGAAGCTGGCGTGCAGCGTCGTTTCGAACGTAACCGAGCTTCTCGATGGCCGTGTGCACACGCTCCCGAGATTCAGGCGAGACCCGCTCAGGCCGGTTCAGAACGTTAGAGACAGTACCGATCGAGACACCCGCAAGCGCGGCAACATCCTTGATGTTCACCGACGACATTGCTTCCCCCTCGGGTGTGCCCGACCTGAATCGTTTTCGGCCGAGTCTGATCAGAGGATATACCGAACCGGCCACATCGATTTCTTCTCGTTCTGCGCGAGTTGACGACGATTGCGACTTATGCCTATAGTGCCCATATCTCCGCAATTAAAACGATTCATCGGTAGCATCGAACTGCACCTGACATTGGGCGACAGAACAAGCCCGTACAACAGGCCCGTACAAATGGCCAGAGAAATGGCCCAGATAAATGGCCCAGATAAATGGCTCAGAGAAGAGAGGTCGCTGGATGCCAATCCCCTGCAGGCACGACGCCAGCTTCCTGCATTCATGCGCATCGCGGGAGGTGGTGAGATGGCCTACGTCGAATTGATCGCGGCGCGCAAGACATTCGGACCCGTTGTGGCCCTGTCCAACGGCTCGATCGAACTCGAGCGCGGCGAGATCCATGCACTCGTCGGCGAGAACGGCGCAGGCAAGTCAACGCTCGTCAAGATCCTTGCAGGCGTGCATCAGCCCGATTCGGGATCGTTCTCAATCGACGGCCACGCGGTGGAATTTCACCGCACCGCCGACGCAAAGGCCGCAGGCATCTCTGTGATCTACCAAGAACCGACACTCTTCCCAGACCTGACCGTTGCCGAGAACATCTTCATCGGCAGGCAACCGCACGGACGATTCGGCCTGATCGACCGGCAGGCGATGAACCGCGACGCCGAATCGCTGTTCCGGGAGCTGGGCGTCTCGATCGACCCTGACCGCATCTCTGAAGGTCTGTCCATCGCCGATCAGCAGCTGATCGAGATCGCCAAGGCCGTTTCGCTCGACGCACGCGTTCTCGTCATGGATGAGCCGACAGCTGCGTTGAGCGGCGTGGAGGTCGATCGCCTGTTCGATGTGGCACGCCGGCTGCGCGACCGCGGTGCGGCGGTGCTATTCATCTCCCATCGCTTCGACGAGGTGTTCGCACTCTGCTCGCGCGTCACGGTCATGCGCGACGGCGCATACATTGCAACTCACCCGATCGACGAAGTGACCCCGGACGAGATCGTGCGCGAGATGGTCGGGCGTGACATCGAGTCGCTCTTCCCCAAGCAGGATGTCGAAATCGGCGAACCCGTGCTCGAAGTGACCGGTCTCGGACGTGCAGGCGTGTTCTCGGACATCTCGTTCACCGTTCGCGCGGGCGAGATCGTCGGTCTTTCTGGGCTCATCGGCGCCGGCCGCACAGAGGTCGCGCGTGCCATCTTCGGCGTCGATCCGTACGACACTGGAACGGTCCGGCTGAACAATTCGTCAATTGCCGCTCGGTCACCTCGTTCATCAATCGCCGCGGGCATCGGGTTCGTCCCAGAGGACCGCCGCAAGCAGGGGCTCGTCATGCCGATGTCTGTGACATCGAACATCGCGCTCACACTGCGCAATGTTCTCGCGCGCTTCGGGCTGATCAGTGGACGCCGCGAGCGGGTCGTCGCGCAGAACTGGGCGCATCGGCTGCGCGTCAAGACGGGCTCGATGGATCTTCCCGTCTCGACGCTCTCCGGCGGCAATCAGCAAAAGGTCGTGCTTGCCAAATGGCTCGCCACCGATCCGAAGCTGCTCATCATCGACGAGCCGACCCGAGGAATCGACATCGGTACCAAATCCGAGGTGCATCGTCTGATCTCGGAACTCGCCGGGCGCGGAATCGCGGTCTTGATGATTTCCTCTGAGCTTCCGGAGATCCTCGGCATGTCCGACACCGTTCTCGTCATGCACGAGGGGCGCATCACCGGTCGTTTCGATCGGGCGACCGCGACTCCCGAGACAGTGATGCGAGCAGCCACTTCCGGTGGGGTGTCCGTCGCATGACGACCGTCACAACTCCCCGCCGCCGTCTCAGCATCCGCGGAGCCGCACGAGAGCTCAGTGTCGTTGGAGCACTCGTCGTTATCGTCGTTGTGACGACCCTGATCACCCCGTCGTTCCTCAATGCCCAGGGTGTCGTGAACCTGCTGGCCAATTGCACGTTGTACATCGTGCTCGCTCTCGGTCAAAGCCTGGTCGTCCTCACTCGGAACATTGACCTGTCTGTCGGGTCCATCGTGGGGCTCACCGCGTATGGCACCGGCGTAACGTTCGCCGCGCTCCCTGGCATCCCGATCGTGCTTGTATTCGTCATCGGGGCTGTATTCGGTGCCGTGCTCGGCGCTGTCAACGGTCTGATCGTCGCGATCGCGAAAGTGCCATCACTTGTGGTGACGCTCGGCACGCTGTACATCTACAGGGGTTTGGCCAACCTCTGGGCAGGCAGCAATCAGTACTTCGCCGGTTCGCGGCCGGATGCGTTCGGCGAACTGTCGACCTCGACGTTCTTCGGGCTGCCATACATCACCCTCGGTGCGATCGTGCTCGTGATCATCGTCGGGGTCTACACGCTGCGGGTGCGAAGCGGGCGTGATCTGTATGCGATCGGATCCGACCCGGATGCCGCGGTGCTGTTCGGCATCCCGGTGGCCAAACGGATCGTCTGGGCGTTCGCGTGGTGCGGCGCGTTGACCGGGCTGGCCGGCGTGATCTACGCGTCGTCGTTCAACTCGGTCGGCGCCACAACCGGAACGGGCTACGAACTTCAGGTCGTCGCGGCAGTGGTGGTCGGCGGCGTCGCCATCTTCGGCGGCAGCGGCACTGCGGTGGGCGCTTCCCTCGGCGCCATTCTGCTCATCACGATCAACGGCGCGCTTCCTGCGGTCGGCATCAGCAAGTTCTGGCAGCAGGCGATTGTCGGTGTACTCATCGTCGCCGCCATCATGACCGACCGAATCCTCACCGTCGTGCGAGCGCGCAGGCTGCGAACAACCGAGGCCGAACATGACTGAGACGACGATCGAGACCGCCGTCCCCGAGACGGGTGCCGTCGGTGGCGTGCACTGGCGCCGGCTGTTCGCTGGCCGGGATGCCGCAATGATCTATGCGCTCGTGGTTGTGATCGCGGTCGCCTGTGTGCTTATTCCATACTTCGCATCCGTGACAACCGTCAACTTCCTGCTGATCGACGCCATACCCATCCTGGCCATCGCGATGCCGATGACGCTCATCATCATCACCGGTGAGATCGACCTGTCAGTGGCAAGCATCGCGGGCCTGTCCGTTGCGACGATGGGAGTGCTCTGGCAGGACCAGCACTGGCCGATATGGCTTATCGTGATCACCTGCGCCGTCGTCGGCATCGTGGCAGGCGCCGTCAACGGATTCCTGATCACCGTTGTCGGCTTGCCGTCGCTGGCCGTCACGATCGGCACGCTCGCACTGTTCCGCGGTCTGGCCCTCGTCGTGATCGGAAACACCGCCGTCGCCGATTTCCCGCTCGATCTGACCACCTTCGCCACATCCACGATTCCAGGCATCGGAGTTCCGACGGTGATGATCCTTGTGATCATCGTTGCCATCATCTTCGGAGTCCTGCTGCACTTCACGCCGCTCGGACGTTCGATTTACACGATCGGCAACAGTCCCGAAGCCGCATCGTTCGTCGGCATCCGAGTTGGGCTCACGAAGTTCTCGCTTTACATCGCCAGCGGGCTGATCTCGGCGCTCGTTGGCGTGTTCTGGGCGTTGAGATACTCAAGCGCACAGAGCGACTCCGCAACAGGACTCGAGCTCACAGTGATCGCCGGTGTCGTGCTTGGCGGCGTTTCGATCTTCGGCGGCAGTGGCGGCATCGTCGGGGTCATCGGCGGTGTTCTGCTGATTCGCACTGCGACGTATTCGCTGCAGCTTGCCGGAGTCTCGGACACGGTTCTCACAATCGTCACCGGCGGTTTGCTCGTCATCTCAGTTGTCGCACCGAGCGCGTCTCGATGGCTGCGATCCAGGCGGCGCACAGAACATCCACCGAAGGTCATCGCCGGGACACCCGTCTCGGCGACGAACGCCGAGCACCAGGCGTGAACAAGAGGAGGAAGAACAATGAGGTTATCCACATCGATCAGCGCACGTGGCGGAGGCCGCGGCAGGCGGATTCTTGCCGCGACAGCTGCGCTAGCCGCGATCACCATTACTCTCGCCGGCTGCTCAGGAACGGCTGGGTCTGGCGGCTCGAGTAATTCGAAGAACTTCAGCATCGCGTTTGTTCCAAAGCAGCTCAACAACCCATACACGGATGTCGAGCTCAGCGGCGGAAAGAAGGCTGCTGCTGCGATCGGCGCGAAGTATTCGGTCGTCGGCCCGAACAGTGCCAGCGCCTCATCGCAGGTCAGCTACGTCAACACGCTCACACAGAAGCACACGGATGTGATCGCGATCGCCGCGAATGACCCGAACGCGGTCTGTTCGGCACTCAACCAGGCCAAGGCCGGTGGTGCGCACATCATCACCTTCGACTCGGACACGGCGGTCAAGTGCCGCAGCATCTTCATCAATCAGTCCGACTCTCAACAGGTCGCTCAGATTCAGTTGAAGCAGCTCGGTGAGCAGATCAACTACAGCGGCGAATTCGCGATCCTGTCTGCCACTGCAAACGCGACGAACCAGAACACCTGGATCAAGTACATGCAGCAGGAACTCGAATCCAACGCGAAGTACAAGAACATGAAGCTCGTCACGACCGTGTATGGAAACGACGACGATACGACATCGTTCCAGCAGGCACAGGCGCTCCTCGCGAAGTACCCGAACCTCAAGGGCATCGTCTCTCCGACAACTGTCGGCATCGCGGCCACCGCGCGGTATCTGTCCACGTCGTCGTACAAGGGCAAGGTCGTTCTCGTCGGACTCGGACTGCCGAACGAGATGCGCAAGTACGTCAAGGACGGCACAGTGAAGGAATTCGCTCTGTGGGATCCGTCCGACATCGGCTATGCGAGCGTCTACGCCGCGAAGGCACTTGTCGCTGGATCGATCAGCGGCAAAGAGGGCGACACCTTCAAGGCCGGCAAATTGGGCACCCTCAAGGTCGGCAAAGACGGAGCGGTGATCGTCGGCCCGCCGCTGGCGTTCGATGCAAACAACATCGACAAGTACCACTTCTAAATCGCCTCGGTGGCTGGGCGGCCTCTGCTGAGCCCGCCCAGCCGTCCGCCAGGCCATCCGACCCAAACGCACCACGAAACAGACGCAACCGCGAGTAGAAAGAACCCATGATGAACTTCGAATCGATCGCTTCAGACCTTGAAGCGCAGGCTATCGAGTTGCCCTCCTGGGCGTTCGGCAATTCGGGCACCCGATTCAAGGTCTTCGGCAGCCCAGGCACGCCACGCGACCCGTTCGAGAAGATCG
>DATMTC010000079.1:0-8204 GCA_035565115.1 Microbacteriaceae bacterium
GTGTTGCTGCTGGTGTCTGCCGCGTTCGTGAGAATGCAGCAGAGCAAATCCCGCGCAGGTGTGTGAAGCAGTCCTTGACTCGTTCAAGTCGTCAGCTCCGTGCGCTCAGCGCCGGAGCTTCTGTTCTTTAACAGATGCGCCAGGTCGCCGGCCGAATCCACGAATATCAACCAGGAAAGAGCGCCATGGCGAACAAGGAAGCAACGGTCGCCGAGCTGACGGATTTGTTCCGCAACTCGAACGCGGTCGTGCTCACCGAGTACCGCGGCCTCACGGTGGCGCAGCTGAAGCAGCTGCGCAGCAACATCCGTGAGCACGCGAGCTATGCCGTGGTGAAGAACACGCTGACCAAGATCGCGGCGAACGGGGCGGGTATCACCGCGTTCGACGATGAGCTTGCCGGCCCGTCGGCAATCGCCTTCGTTCACGGTGACACCGTGACGGTCGCGAAGGCTCTGCGTGACTTCTCCAAGGCCAACCCTCTGCTCGTGGTGAAGGGCGGCTATTTCGATGGCGCGCCCCTGACCGCCGCAGAGGTGGGCAAGCTCGCCGACCTGGAGAGCCGTGAAGTGCTGCTGGCCAAGCTGGCCGGTCTCTTCAAGGCGCCCCTGTTCGGAGCTGCCTACCTGTTCAATGCGCCGCTGTCGCAGGCCGTTCGCACGGTCGACGCGCTGCGTGAGAAGCAGGAGTCCGCGAGCTGAGCATCCGAAAGGATGCACGCACCGCGGTGAGTAACCACACAAACACAAGGAGAAGAAACAATGGCAAAGCTGTCAACTGAGGAACTGCTCGAGCAGTTCAAGGGCCTGACGCTCATCGAGCTGTCTGAGTTCGTCAAGGCGTTCGAGGAGACCTTCGAAGTCACCGCCGCTGCGCCCGTGGCCGTCGCAGGCCCGGCTGCTGCCGGTGGCGGCGCCGCTGCTGAAGAGGTCGAGGAGAAGGACTCCTTCGACGTTGTCCTCGAGGCTGCTGGTGAAAAGAAGATCCAGGTCATCAAGGTCGTGCGTGAGCTGACGAGCCTCGGCCTCGGCGAGGCGAAGGCCGTCGTCGACGGCGCTCCGAAGGCCGTGCTCGAGGGCGCGAACAAGGAGACCGCTGACAAGGCGAAGGCTTCGCTCGAAGAGGCCGGCGCAACCGTCACCCTCAAGTAATTCCACGCCTGCCTTCTGGTGGGCTACACGAACAGGGCGTCGCTCCTCACCGGAGCGGCGCCCTGTTTTGTGCGTCGTGCGATACTTTTTCGGGCATTTGATGGCGCCGCGGCACCATCAAATGCCCGAAAAGATATCGGGCGCTGCAATGATCCGACCCGAGCATCCAATGAGGCGCGCTCACGGGTAGAAATAGATAGCTTGGCTATGTATACTGGAATCCATGCTCACAGAACCCATCAGGCTCCCACGCGGCGTCGAGACGGGTGACGGTGATGACCTGCACCGCATCCTCTCTGATCTCGTCCAAGTCTCCGCACGCGTGACACGGCTGGCAGCCAAAATCGTCAAAGACCCCGAGTCCCTCGCAACCTGGCGCACTCTCAGCGTGCTGCAAGCATCCGGCCCCATGCGGGTCGGAGAGCTCGCGTCGCTCAGCCAGGTTGCCCAGCCCACCATGACCCGCATCGTCTCTGGCCTCGTCGAACGCGATTGGATCAAGCGGATCGCAGACACAGACGACGCGCGCGCTTGGCAGCTGGCCATCTCGTCCAAAGGCATCCTCGCGCTCTCGGAGTGGCGCAGCAGGCTTGCCACAGCGTTGCTTCCGATGTTCTCCGACCTGGATGAGAACGAAACCAAAACGATCAGAAACGCGATCGAGTTGGTGCGGCCGCGCGTCACCCAGCGGCCCGCCGATCTGACGGCGCAGACAGAAAAGGAATCACAGTAAAGTCCATGTCGCAGATCACATCACAGCACCACTCGCACGGCACGACAGAAAAACCCAGTTCAATCCTCAAGCAGCCGATGGCCGTCTGGGCCGTCGCATTCGCCAGCGTCATCGCGTTCATGGGCATCGGACTCGTCGACCCGATCCTGCCCGCGATCGCGCGCGACCTGAAGGCAACCCCGACCGAGACGGAGATGCTGTTCACGACGTACCTCGCCGTGACGGGCGTCGCGATGTTCTTCACGAGTTGGGTATCTTCCAGACTCGGTGCGAAGAAAACCTTGCTCATCGGGCTCGCGCTCATCGTGCTGTTCGCGGCGGCAGCAGGGCTCAGCCCGAACGCCGAAGCGATCATGGGTTTCCGTGCTGGCTGGGGACTGGGTAACGCTCTGTTCATCTCGACCGCTCTTGCCACGATCGTTGGTGCCGCGAGTGGCGGAACCTCCAGCGCGATCATCCTGTACGAGGCTGCCCTGGGTCTCGGCATCGCCGTCGGCCCGCTGCTCGGTGGCCTGCTCGGCGGCATCAGCTGGCGTGGGCCGTTCTTCGGAACCGCCGTGCTGATGGCGATCGGATTCATCGCCATCGTCGCGATGCTGCGCAAGAACCCTGAGACACCACAACCAACCTCGCTCTCCGCGCCGTTCAAGGCGCTGCGCAACCCCGCCCTCGGAACGCTTGCAGGGGCGGCGCTGTTCTACAACATCGGCTTCTTCGTGCTGCTTGCATACACGCCGTTCGCGCTGCAGGACCTCGGTTTCGGCGATGCGATGACGCTCGGCTTCATCTTCTTCGGATGGGGAGTCGCCGTGGCGGTCTCATCGGTCTGGGGTGCCCCGCTTCTGACCAACCGGCTTCCGCGCACGCGCACCATGTGGATCGTGCTGCCGCTTTTGGCTGCCGACCTGATCGTCGCCGGGTTCCTCGTGGCATCCGCGACGGCGATCATCGTCTGCGTGATCGTCGGCGGTCTGCTGCTCGGCGTGATGAACACGGTGCTGACCGAGTCTGTAATGGAGTCGACGGATCTGCCGCGCTCAGTTGCATCATCGGCATACTCAGGCGTTCGGTTCGTCGGTGGGGCGATCGCCCCTCCTGGCGCCACCCTTCTGGCGAGCACATTCGCGACGTCGACGCCGTACTTCGCCGGTGGCATCTCGGTGTTGATCGCTGCAGTGATCATCCTGCTCGGCACCCGCAAGTTGCGCCGCATCGACGGCGTCGAGGAGACCCAGCTGGAGCAGGCGCAGGCGATCACGTTCGCCGACGCCGACTGACGCACTCCTCTGCACTCCTCTTCATCTCTCTCTCTCTCTCTCTCTCTCTCTCTCTCTCTCCGAGTGCTCCCGAATGCCGAGTGCTCCCGAATGGTCACTTTGACGCGCTCAGAGTGACCACAAGGGCGTGCTCGGCGAAGGGAGACGGGGAGAACTGTGCGCTCAGTCGATGGGAAGCAGCATGTCGTCGTCGAGTCTCAACCAGGACGCCAGGTGCCAGTCTTGATCGTTCGCAAGAGGGTCGGCGGCGTGAGCCGCTGCCCCGTCGATCGAGGATGGAAAGATGAATGCTGCTGTAGCACTGCCATCGGGGAAGTAGTTGCTCATGTTGGCATGCATGATTCTGAGGGCGAGTTCGTGCGTGTCCGGTGTCTTCAGCTGTTCGGGGAGCCGCGCCAGGGCGGTGGCGGTGAGTGCGCTCCAGTGATGAGGGAAAATGTCTCCCCATTGGCGTCGGAGTCCGAACCAGTATCCATCCCAATGCCGGATGGCTATCCCGTGGAGACGGGCGTGCGGTTGCGGGCCGCCGAATGCGAGCAACCATGGCAGGCGTTCGGCGGCGGCATCGGCGAACCGCCTGTCACCGGAGATGCGGTGTGCGGCGGAAAAGAGTTCGATGAGTGGGGCGACCATCGACTGTTCGTATGCAACCTCGTGGGCAGGCAGATCCTGGCCAAGCTCGTGGAAGTAGTGTGCGCTCTCGACCAGGGACTGCCGCAGTGAGTCGGCCTCTGCACGGCGGCCCGCACGGTCGAGCTCCCGAGAGGTGAGTTCGATGGCGCCCGCGAGACCGATGGCGAGGAAGTGGAGGATTCCGAGCTGGATGGCTCGCCGAAGGATGCCGGCGGCGATGTCGAGGTTAGCGGCGTCCCCGGTGAGCGCTGCCCGTTCGGCGAAGAATTCGGCAAGCCACGGCGAGTCGTAGAGCCGGTGGTTTGACGAACCGTGACCGTGTTGGGATCCGCGCCAGGGAGCCAGGGTGTCGTCGAGTAGATGCTCGCGGGCGAAGGCCGCCCAGCGATCGAGCGCGACCTGTGCATCGGTGCCGAGCAGGTTGCGTTTGAGTGCGCGCTGGATCAGCAGGGCCATCCCGATCCGTTCGGACCCGTCGGTCCAGTCTGCCCAACCGTTTCCGGTTTGGGTGAGCTTGGTCGAGGTGTCCACGGGAAGTAGGGCGCCGGACAGCGTTCCTGGGCGCTCGGATGCGCGTTGGTATCGAAGGATGTACTCCGCTCTCGTCTTCACAGTCTGCGCGACGGGCTCGTGGAAGAGGACTTCCGTGCGGCCGCCTCCGATCTCGACGGTATGGGTTCCCGAACGATTGGAGCTCACCGCGACTCCGCCATCGATGCTGCGTGCCGTCGTGTCAGAGTCGACGCGCACATCGGCGTTGGTTCTGATCTGAATTTCTTCGCCGACGAGTGCTGTGTATCGAGAGAACTCTGCTGGTGCACCTGTTGCGGCGATAAACGATTCGGCGGACTCGTACCACGTGAGTTCCCACTGCAAACGGTACTCTTCGCCTGGGGCGATAACGAGGTCGGGCTGACCGCCGAATGCGTGGGCGCTGCGGGTGCGATCCGTCACGTTGAGAACGATATGGCCTCGGATGTTTGAGGAGGTCGCGGCATTGCGAGACTCGATCGAGTAGCTCCACAGCTCGCCATCACGGACCACGAGGCCGAGGCAGCGACCGGCGCCGGACATCGGTTGTGCCAGGACCCACGCCCATGCTCCGCCCGTGAAAATGTGAGCATGGACGGCACGATTCAGCGCGGAATGAGCGTCCTCGTAAAGGTCGGCGTACGGGGTCTGGATCGACAGGCCGGTGATGGTGACCGGAACGTCGCTCGTGTTCGAGAACACATAGGTCTCCTCGTATGTGTCGCCTCCGCGTCGCGTAACGGTGAGTTCCACCCCGGTGTCCAGGGAATGATGTGCCTCCACGATGCCGTCACCACCGGTGAGTTTGGTCGGAGCGTTCCACCGAAAGGCGCCGGTGGTCGTGATCATGAAACCACTTCCCCAGCCATGCTCGATCGAGTGCCATGCGACCGACGAATCGAGCAGGAAACGACGTTCGGGAGCGGCCGGGTCAACGAATGCGACCGGCGCGCCGGTGCGTGGGTCGAGCACGACCAGCCCGTCTCCGATCCGGAGTTCGTGTGCGGGCAGCGAGCTTCCTGCTTCGCCGACAACGGCTGCTTGCGTGTGAATCAACGTGTGGTTTCTCCTTGTTCTTCGGCGCGCTGGGGATCGAGGAGCCCAGCGAGTTGCCGCTGCCCGAGCAACAACCATACACATCAGCATCCGCTGCCTGGCCAGACTGTGGCGCACCGCGGCACCTAGGAATGCTCCACAGGTCCGGAACAACGGATCGTCATGCGAGGTCTCGATACGCGGCTCGCTTCGCGAGCGGCTACTCGACCACCGAAATGGTCCGGCGCGCAAGCGGGCGCAAAGGGCTACTGCGGGGGAGGGGCCGTGCTCGCACGCTCCGCAAGCGTGACCGGATAGCGCACCGATCGCCGACGCATGCTCGTTCCGTGCAACTCGTCGAGCAGCATCCTGGCCGCCAACGCTCCCTGTTCGAACGGGTTCTGCGCCATCGTCGTCAAGCCGAACGACTCCGCCAGTTCGTGGTCGTCGATGCCGATCACCGAGATGTCTTGCGGAACTCGCAGCCCGGCATCGTGGGCCGCGAGGATCGCACCCATCGCCATCTCGTCTGAATCTGCGAACACTGCGGTCGGATGCTCGCCAGGCCGGCCAAGCAGATCGGTCATCGCGCGCCGAGCCGATGCCATGTTGAAGTGACCGGTGATCACCCAGTCCGGCCGAAGCGGAATGTTTGCCTGTGCCAGCGCCTGCTCGTATCCCTTGCGGCGCTGCACAGGAACCTGCCGCGTGAGCCCCATCTGCCAGCTGCCGACCAGGTGGGCGATCTTTTTGTGACCGAGTGCGATCAGGTACTCCGTGGCCTGTTTGGCAACGCCGCACTCGTCGATATCGATGTGACGAAGACCACGCACCGCACCGCCGACCACGATCGTCGGATGCCCCGTCGAGGCCAG
The DNA here is from genome assembly GCA_035565115.1 of Microbacteriaceae bacterium. Lineage (GTDB taxonomy): Bacteria > Actinomycetota > Actinomycetes > Actinomycetales > Microbacteriaceae > Rathayibacter_A. The sequence goes on from DATMTC010000079.1 coordinate 6,236, forward strand.
CTGGTGCCGCTCGTCCGCGGTGAAGTCGATGCACAGGGCGATCAACGCGTCGGTGCGCTTGCGCAAGATGCTGCGGTGGAATACACGTTCTCGATCTGCGCCCCTGCCGCCGAGATTGAAGAGAATCAGATCGTAACTGGCTGCACGCAGCACAGAATCGACACCCTCGATGACCGTCGCATAGAACCACAGACTGAGCGATGGCACCACGACGCCCATCGCCATCGTGCGACCACTCGCCAGCCCGGACGCACTCGACGACGCGACATACCCGAGCTTCTGCGCAGCAGCCCGCACCGACGTGCGAGTGCGATCAGAAACGTTCGGCAGTCCTCGTAGCGCGCGCGAAACGGTCGCTGTCGAGACGCCGGCCTCCCGCGCGACCTCATCGATTCCGGTCACCTGTTACTCCGCACGCCGGCTGGTGATGCTGCGCCTGGCGAGCAAGAGAGCGGTGAGGATGAGCACGAACACGAGCAGCGCGAGGGCCCAGCCAAGAGCATCCGTGCCGGTTAGCTCGCAAATCACGGTGATCACGAGGAACGCGAACGCGAAGAACCCGATGATGCCGATACCGACATCGACCGTGTCGAGCACGTCGGTGCTGCGCTTGCGTGCCGCGTGCATGATTACCCTTTCACGCCTCCCGCTGTGAGGCCGGCCACGATGCGCCGCTGGAAGATGAGCACGAGGATCACGAGCGGTACAGTCACGATCGTACCGGCAGCCATGACCGCGGTATACGGCTCCTGGTGCGGCTGGCTGCCCGCGAAGCTCGCGATCGCCACCGTGACCGGCTGGGTCGCGTCGCTGGAGAGCTGGCTGGAAATGAGGTACTCGTTCCACGACGAGATGAACGCGAGGATGGCCGTGGTGAACACGGCTGGGGCAGCAAGCGGCAGGATGATCTTTCGGAACGCCTGCGCCTGCGTGCATCCGTCGATGCGTGCTGCTTCCTCGAGATCCCACGGCATCTCGCGGAAGAACGAGGTCAGCGTGTACACCGTCAGCGGCAACACGAACGAGATCTCTGGCAGGATCAGCGCCTGGTACTGACCCATCCAGCCCCAGTTGGTGAACAGCTGGAACAGCGGCGTGATCAGCGCGACGCCGGGGAACATGGATGCACCGAGGATGACTCCCAGCACGATTCCCTTGAACCTGAAGTCCAGTCTGGCCAGAGCGTATGCGGCGAACGTGCCGACAAGCAGGCCGATGATCGTGACGCACGCGCCGATGAACAAGCTGTTCAACAGTGCCTGGCCAAGGTGGTTGCCCAGCTTCGTCGAGAACGCGGTGGCGAAGTTGTCCCAGGTGAAGTGCGTGAACCACGGTGTTGTGTCGAACGTGTAGCCGACGTCGCGGAATGCGGTGACGACCATCCAGTAGAACGGCGCAAGACACCACACGACGATGACGAGTGCGCTGATGCCGGTGCGGATGCTCTGGGCCGTTCCACGACGGCGGCGCGGCTTGGCCTTGACTCGGGTTCCTGCTGCGGTGAGACCCTCGGTTTCGGCCCGGGTGCTTGCTGGCCCGGCGATGGCGCTCATAGCTTGCCTTTCTGCTGGGACTCCTGCGTTCGCACGACGTTGGCGCCGAGGAACCGAACGAAGATGAACGCGACGATGAAGATGATCAGGAAGGTGATGGTCGACAGGGCCGAGGCACTGTTGAAGCCTTGCCTGATCTGATCGATGACGAGGATCGACAGGGTGGTTGTCGCGTTGCCGTTACCTCCGCCGCCTCCGGTGAGGATCGCGGGCAGGTCGTAGATGCGCAGTGCGTCGAGGATGCGGAACAGGATCGCGACCATCAGCGCCGGCTTCACCAGAGGCATCGTCACCCGCCAGAACCGCTGGAAGGTTGTGGCTCCGTCGACCTTCGCCGCCTCATAAACCTCTTCCGGGATCAACTGCAACCCGGCGAGGATCAGCAATGCCATGAACGGTGTGGTCTTCCAGGTGTC
>DATMTC010000080.1:0-2915 GCA_035565115.1 Microbacteriaceae bacterium
GTCGCGCGCGGCATGCTCGAGCGTGGGCGAGGCAAGATCATTTTCACTGCGTCGCTGCTGTCGTTCCAGGGCGGCATCAATGTGCCGGGCTACACGGCTGCGAAGTCCGGCATCACGGGCCTCACCAAGGCGCTCGCCAACGAATGGACCGCGCGCGGAGTGACGGTGAACGCGATTGCGCCGGGCTACATCGCAACGGACAACACCCAGGCGTTGCAGGATGACCCAGACCGTTCGCGTGCACTTCTGGAGCGCATCCCTGCCGGACGCTGGGGGCAGGCATCTGACCTGGGCGGCGCGACGGTGTTTCTGGCCAGTGCGGCATCCGACTATGTCTCTGGCGTCACGCTGCCGGTCGACGGGGGCTGGCTCGGTCGCTGAGTGTCCGTGCGTCCGCGCATCCGGCCGCGGCACGCCGGCCGCCGGACGCTGACGGCCCGCACGTTCGGGTCGGTGCAGGTTCGTCAGGCGATATCGTCAACGACGTCGTGGAATCCGTTCACGCGATTGAGACGCCCCGTGAGACGGGCGATCGTGGTGCGTGGCAGCACGCGCGCGGCCCAGGTCGTCACCCTGGTCGACCAGCGGCCAGGATACGACGCCGTCTTCCCGCGGGCGAAGTCGTCGAGTGTCCGTGTCGCAACACTCTCAGGACTGTCGGCAGCCTTGGGCTCCATGACAGCGCTCGTGCCATCGAAGAACCCGGTGGCGGTTGCGCCCGGATGAGCGACCATCACGCGCACCCCTGACCCGTGCAGTTCCTCGGCCAGTGCCTCGGTGAACGAGAGAACAAAGGCTTTCGTCGCGGCGTAGCTCGACTGGTATGGCATCGGCTGGAATGCCGCGGTCGAGGCGATGTTCACAATCCCGCCTGCGCCGCGCGAGACCATGCCCCGTCCAATGGCCTGAGTAAGCGTCATGAGCGCATCGATATTCAGCCGCACCGATTGCAGGTTGGGCTGCAGCGGGCGATCGAGAAAAGGGCCAACCGCTCCCGTGCCGGCGTTGTTGATGAGGAGATCGACGGCTAATCCCGCCTCGTCCAACGCGGCGAGCAATCGAGCAGTACTGTCAGCGGATGTCAGATCGGCCGCGAAAGTGTGCACGGCGACGCCATGCGCTGCCGTGAGGCTCGCGGCGCGACGATCGAGCTCAGCGGCAGAACGAGCGACAAGGATCAGGTTCGCGCCACGGCGAGCAAGCTCGGTTGCGTACGCGGCGCCCAAACCCTTGGATGCGCCGGTGACCAGCGCGGTGATGTTGTGATAGGAGTACATGGAAGGCATCCGTCCGATTTGCTTCGAGTATCGAAGCTATTGAACACGGTAACAGCTTCGAGTCTCAAAGCAAAACGGCCCATTGTGCGCAAGCGGTTCTCTTCGAGACGCGAAGTACTCTGGGTGTATGGCTACCCGGGATCGTCAGGCGCTGCTGCTGAGGGCCGCACAAGCGAATCACGAACTCTTCATGATCACCACTGCGCGCATCGAGGCCGCCATCGGCGAACTGCGGCTGACCTATCAGACCGCGCATGCGCTGTGGGCGATCGATCCGGACGAGGCACCGCCATCGATGAGCGTGATGGCCGGCAGGCTCTACTGCAATGCTCCGAATCTCACCTTCATCGCGAAGCAGCTCGAAGCGCGCGGTTACGCCATCCGCGCAAAGGACCCTGCAGACAAGCGATCGACCGTGCTGCGCCTCACGCCGGACGGGCAACGGGCGCGCACAGCCGTCATCAAGGCGACACTCCACGCCACACCGTTCGCCGACTGCGATGACGACCAGCTGCGCAGTCTCACGGCGTTGCTCACGAGCCTGATCTCCCCGTAGATCCGTCGTTGCAGAACCCGCATCCGGAATGTGCCGGATGCGACGGGCGCGGCCGGCGCGCACGCCGCGGCGATAACATCGAGCCATGGCGCTCCTGCACAAAGCCCAGCTGCAACCGACCAAGCTCGAACTCCTGGCCGGTTGGCTTCCAGCCCAGCCGTGGATGCCACCCGCCGCTGATGACAAGCAGCCAGCGCCACCCGAACGCGTCGCCGCGTTCCGGTTCGACGATCCAGACGGCGAGGTCGGGATCGAAACTCTGCTGGTGCAAGCAGGCGACCGCCCCGTCGTTCAGGTTCCCCTGACCTATCGCGCTGCAGCACTGGCGGGTGCCGAGCAGTGGTTGATCGGCACAATGCACCATTCGGTGCTCGGTCAGCGCTGGGTTTACGACGCGAGCGGCGACCCGGTCTATGCGGCAGCGCTGGCCACGACCATCCTCACCGGCGGCACCGAGGCCGCGCAATACTACGAAGTGGACGGCAGGCGGGAGCCCGCGCCGAGCACAACGCACGTCGGCGGCAGCGGCAGCGGCACAGCGGATGTTCGCGTCGATCCAATTGACACGCTCGAGGTCGAGAACGGGCGAGACGCGACGGTCGTGCGAGCGGGCGGCATCACACTGACGATCCTGCGGAGGCCGACAACGGCATCCGCCGCGGCCCCCGGCCAGACACTGTCAGCGACCTGGGACGGACATCCGCAGCCGGTCGTTCTGGCGAGTGCCGAATAAGCTCGACAGCCACCCTGAGCCGCGCACGAATTCAGGCGACACGCGCCGCCGACCGGATACTCCATTCGGCCGGCCGCCCCACCTGAACTCGTGTTCGAGTTTCGCAGCCGTGCAACGCACGCGGCCTCCCGTGCGCCGCTGGCAGCCGACGCCCTGATACGCTCGCAGCCGTGAACGTTCCCAGCGCAGAGGCGCCCCGCCTCGACCGCAGGGCGATCGCGCGATGGCGCAACGCCATTCTGGCAACGTTCGCCCTCGGCGGCATCAGCCTGTCAACCTGGGGGCCACGACTTCCGAGCCTGAGAACGGAACTGCACCTCGGCTACGAATCGCTCGGCCTGATCATCGC
>DATMTC010000081.1:0-5062 GCA_035565115.1 Microbacteriaceae bacterium
GTGCGCTGCAGAAATGTGAACTGACCGACGAAAACGAGCCCAAGCAGAATGACGATCACCCCGGCGATGCGGGTGAGCAGATCGCGCCACTGGATCAGCCAGAACCCGACGGCACCGATCAGGAAGCCGCCGACGACGAACACGACTGCGAACCCAAGCACGAACAGCGCTACACCAAGCAGCAGCCTGTTTCGCCCGGCTCGATCGCCTTTCGGCGCACTCGTGCGGCCATCGCTGAATCCGCCGATGTACGCAAGATAGCCGGGCACGAGCGGCAGGATGCATGGAGAGGCAAACGAGACCAGGCCGGCAAGCACGGCGATCGGAATCGCCAGAACAAGCGGACCGCTTGAGATCAGAGAACCGATTCCGTCCACGGTTACGAGCCCTCTGAGACGGCGTCGCCGATCAGCGTGGTCAGCGTGGACGGCTGGTCATTGATCGGGCCTTCGATGCGTGCGGCAACACGGCCCTGCTTGTCGAGCACGATCGTCGTCGGAGTTGCATTCGGGCGCATCGACCCGCTGAACGCCAGCTGCACAGAGCCGTCTGCAGCATCCAGAATCGAGTCGTATGTGACGCCGAACGCCTTGTCGAACGACTTCACGTCGTGCATCGAATCACGCGTGTTGACGCCCAAGAACGTTGCGCCCTTGCCGTCGAACTGCTGGCTGATCTTCTGCAGATCCTTCGCCTCGATGCGACACGGTCCGCACTGGGCGTACCAGAAGTTCAAAACGAGAACCTGCCCGCGGAATTGGCTTGCCGTAACGGTGTGGCCGTCTGCCGTCTGTGCCGTGAACTCGATGGGCTTGCCGCGGTCGGATGCTTTGACCTCGGTGACTCCGCTGCCCGCGATGTAGTTCTTGCCGCTTCCATCTGCGTACTGCTTGGCGAGAGCGTCGTTGCTGCAGCCGGCGAGCGCGGCAAGCGCGAGCGCACCTGCGATGACGGATGCCGCGATGCGGCGATTCAGTTGCCGCATCAGACGGCCCCAACGTCCGTTGCGCCGGCGTTCAAAGCCGCAGCAGGGTCGACATATCCGACCTCGACAACCGCGCCGTTTCTGCGCTCGAGCGTTGTGATGCTGGACAGCGCGCATCGCCGCTTGCGCGGATCGTGCATGAACCGCTCGCCCGCGAGCGCAAGGTGGAGTGTCCAGATCGGCAATTGGTGGCCGACCAACACAGTGTCACCGTCATCGACGGAGTCGAACGCCTCATCGACGGCCTCCCGCATCCGCTTGGCGATCGACCGGTACGCTTCACCCCAGGTCGGCCGGAACGGATTGATCAGCCACGGCCAGTTGATGGGGTTGCGCAGCGCGGTGCGCATCAGCGTGCCTTCGAAATGATTCGAAGGTTCGATGAGCCTGGCATCCGTTCGAACGGCGAGGTTGAACGCGGCAGCGATGGGGGCAGCCGATTCCTGGGCGCGCTGAAGCGGGGATGCTGCAAGTGCGGTAATCGGACGGTCTCGCGCGACGAGATCGTCAGCTGCCATCTTGGCCATCTTGATTCCGAGTTCGGAGAGGCGAAAGCCGGGCAACCTGCCATACAGGATGCCACTGGGATTGTGCACCTCGCCGTGCCGCACGAGATGAACCTGGCTTGCTACCACGGCATCCAGTCTACGGAGGGGTTCGCCCTGAATTTACCGAGAGCGCCACCATCCCGGTGGTCGAGTAGCTGCTCGCGCAGCGAGCCGCGTATCGAGCCGCGTATCGAGCCGCCCGCGCGCGTCGCGCCGGTGTGAAGGGACGAGTGTCGGTTCCCGAGGCAGCCGCACCATTCCGGTGGTCGAGTAGCTGCTCGCGCAGCGAGCCGCGTATCGAGACCCCGCAACCCGGTCTGCCGTTCCGGACCGCAGGCGGGTCGCCGGGTCTCTGTAATGGTTATGGCTGGTCTGGTACCGGCTGTCAGACTGGCCTTCACTGGTCGTTCTGGTGTGACTCTTTTGGTCTCTGGCCGCTCTTCGGGGTGTGTCTTGGTATCGACATGTCCGCCAGCGAGGTTCCGGTGTAGTGCCGGTCTGGCGCCTGGGCGTGGCTTGATAGAAGCATGACCGGGCCACAAACGTGGTTCGTGTCCCGTTACAGAGTTGTCCGCCTAGAACATCACCAGACCGGCATGTCATAACACCCATTTCAAGGAGTTACACATGCTTATCGTCTCACAGCACTACGACCATGTGATCGGGGTGGATACCCATGCCAGAACGCACACCCTCGTGGTGGTGAACGCGGCCGGGGCGAAACTTGCCACCGCGACCTTTCCAACCAGCCTGGCAGGGTTGGGCCGGGCTCACACCTGGATGACCCGTCAAGCGCCGGGCCGGATGCTGGTGGCGATGGAGGGCACCGGCTCTTACGGGGCGAGATTCACCGACCTGCTCAGCGCTCAGCAGGTCACGGTGGCTGAGGTGAAACCACCGAAACGAGGTGTGCGTCGGGCCGGTAAATCTGACCAGATCGATGCCGAGCATGCCGCCCGGCATGCCCTGTCGTTACCTCTGGAGCGGGTCATGGTGCCCCGTAAACACGAGGGCGATCAGGTCGCGCTGCGCGTTTTGCTGACCGCGCGACGGGCTAAAACGAAGGAGAAGACCGCCACGATCAACAGCCTGATCGCGTTGCTGCGCGGATTCTTCCTCGACATCGATGCCCGCACCGGGCTGACCGGGGCACAGATCAACCAGGTCGCCGCCTGGCGGCCCCGCCACAGCGATACCACCGCCATGACCACCATCCGTGACCAAGCCATCCAGATGGCCCGCGCGATCCAGACCAAAGACCACGAGCTGGCCAACAACCTGACCGGGCTGGCCCGGCATGTCACCGCACTGGCGCCCTGGCTGCTGGCCGAGAAAGGCGTCGGCCCGTTCTCGGCCGCGCAACTGCTGGCTTCCTGGTCGATCAAGGACCGCATCCGCTCAGAAGCGGCCTTCGCCCGCCTGGCCGGCGCGGCACCGATCCCGGCATCCTCGGGCAACACCAACCGGCATCGTCTCCACCGCGGCGGCGACCGGCAACTCAACAACGCCCTCTGGGTCATCGCCAACAGCCGGCTAATGTGTGACCCGGCCACCCAGGCCTACGCCGAAAAACGCATCGCGGAAGGCAAAAACCGCAAAGAAGTCCTCCGCATCCTCAAACGCTATATCGCCCGCTCCATGTTCCGGAAACTCCAAAACACAGCTTGACAAAAACCATAGAAGCGTCGATACGCGGTTCGCTGCGCGAGCAGCTACTCGACCACCGGAATGGCTCGCTGCGCGAGCAGCTACCCTTCGAGAGGGCCGCGGGCCGAGACGCTCCGACCCCGGTGGTCGAGTAGCGAGCGCCAGCGAGCGTATCGAGACCTGGCGGGCGGCCTTTGGGTCCGTACCGCAGACTGGCCTGCGAGGTCTCGATACGCGGCTCGCTGCGCGAGCAGCTACTCGACCACCGGAATGGCTCGCTGCGCGAGCAGCTACTCGACCACCGGAATGGTGCGGCGGGCTCCACCGAGCGGTGGCATCCAGCCATCGACCGGCCCTGATCTGGGTGAGCATTTTCATGAAAGTGGTTGCTGCACCCGCTGCGCAAGGAGGCCGGCGACGTCGGTCAGCGCCATCTCGATGCGTCCGTACACGCGGGGGTTGAGCAGGGTGGTGCCGTCGAAGTCGCCTGCCGAGGCGAAGATCGCAACCGGGATCGTCAGGGCTTGGAAGAAGCCGAACAATGGCCGTAACGCGTGCTCGAGCGCCAGGGCGTGGTGGTCACCGCCGCCGGTCGCGGCCAGCAGAACGAGCTTGTTCGCGAGCGCATACTGATCGACCAGGTCGAAGAACTGCTTGAACAGCCCCGTGTACGAGCCCCGGTAAATCGGTGTCGCGGCGATCAACAGGTCGGCGGTTTCGGCGGCGAGCAGCTCTGCCTCGATGTCAGCGCCGACGCCCTCGCGTTCGGTGGCCGTTGCGAAGTCTGCTCCGAGCCGGTAGACGTCGATGCGGTGCACGGTTATCGGCAGCATGGTCCGCAGGGTGTCAAGCACGACCTCGACCAGGCCCATCGTCTTCGACTTCTCGTGCGGGCTGCCGTTGACCACGACAACCCGCAATGCGGCGTCGTCAGACACGACGGGTGGCGTCACCTCGATCAGTGGGATGCTCATGCTGCCTGCCCCTTCCGCAGGTCCACCTCGCGCCTGACCACAGGCGCCACCTCGGTGCCGAGTCGCTCGATCGCCTCGAGGTGCTGCTTTTGCGGCATCCCACCGAAGCCCATCTGGATGATGGCGCGCTCCAACCCGTACAGGTCGTGATACGCAAGCAGCTTGTCGATGATCTCCTGTGCGCTGCCGACCAAAAGCCCCGACCGAGGCGTGGCCTGCGCGTCGAACGCGGCCCTCGGGATGCGCACTCCCGCACCGCGCTGGTGGTTGTTGTCCGCCATTCCCTGAGCGAAATACGGATACATCTCATCCCGCGCTTCCTGGCTGGTGCGGCCGACGTAGCCGTGCGCGTTGATGCTGATCGGCAGCCTCGCAGGGTCGTGTCCTGCCTGCTCGGCCGCCGCTCGGTAGAGCTCGACGGTCTGTTCGTGGAACGTGATCGGCCCCAGTAACAACGCAAGCGCCATCGGCAGGCCGAGCCGCCCGGTGCTGATCGCCGACGCAGGCGAACCGCCTACACCGACCCAGATCGGAATGCTCGCGCCGTCTGCGCGTGGTGCGATGTCCGCGTCGACCAGCGGCGCGCGAAACTGGCCGGACCAGGTCAGCGGATTCCGCTCGCGAATCTTGAGCAGCAGGTCGAGCTTTTCGCGGAACAGGTCCGCGTAGTCTGCAAGGTCGTAGCCGAACAGCGGAAAGGATTCGGTGTACGAGCCGCGCCCTGCGATGATCTCGGCTCGCCCGGCGGAGATCAGGTCGATGGTGGCGAACTGCTCCCACACCCGCACCGGATCCTCGGAACTGAGCACGGTCACCGAACTGGTCAACCGGATGTCGCGGGTCGCCTGCGCTGCAGCGGCCAGCAGGATCGTCGGCGCCGACCCCACGAAGTCGCCGCGGTGATGCTC
>DATMTC010000082.1:0-12497 GCA_035565115.1 Microbacteriaceae bacterium
AGGCCGGCAACGGCGAAGATCGTTACAACATACGGCAACATCAGCATGAATTCACTAGGAACGGGCGACCCGATGATGCCGAGCACGTTCTGCAGGTTCGTCGCGAACCCGAACAGCAATGCGGCAAGCGTTGCGCGGATCGGATCCCACCGTCCGAAGATCACGGCGGCAAGGGCGATGAAGCCCTGCCCGGCCGTCATTTCCTTGGTGAACAAGCCAACGGATCCGAGGGTGAAGTACGCGCCGCCGAGCCCGGCGATTGCCCCGGCGAGCGACACGTTCCAGAACCTCGTGCTCGTCACGTTGATGCCGACCGTGTCAGCAGCCTGCGGATGCTCGCCGACGGCGCGAACGCGCAGGCCCCACTTGGTGTGGAAAAGCGCGTACCAGACGGCGAACACGGCGATGTACATCAGGTACACGATGATCGTCTGATCGAACAGAACGGGACCGATGATGGGGATCTGACTCAACCCGGGTATCGCGATCCTGTGCAGGGTCGGCGGGTGGTTCAGCAGCGTCGGATTCTTGGCGAGCACCTCGCTGTAGAGGAAGCTGGTCAACCCGGTAACAAGCACGTTCAGCACGACACCGACGATCACCTGGTCGACGAAGTACTTGATCGAGAACGCCGCGAGCACGAACGATACGAGCATGCCCGCGATCAGCGCAGAGAACAGTCCCGCCCAGATGTTGCGGGTGATCGATGCGACCATCGCCGAGACGAACGCGCCGCCGAGCAGCTGACCTTCGATCGCAACGTTCACAACACCAGAGCGTTCGGAGATCACGCCGCCGAGTGCGCCGAAGATCAGCGGAACGCTCAGGCTCACGGTTCCAAGCAGCAGGCCGGTGAACGGGATGCGATGACCTGCCGCAGCCCAGGTGAGGAACGCCATCATGAACAGCACGGCGAAGATCGTCGTGAACCACAGTGGAACACTGCCGCGCCTGGAGACGAACAGCAGGCTGGCAGCCGCCATCAGCACGAGCACGATCGCCAGAACGACGGATGTCGCGGCTGCAGGCAGCACCATGTTCGGGAGTTTCAGCGCATCCGTGCCGCTCGAGAAGCTGAACGTTGTGTCGCCGCTGCGCCGAAGCAGAATGAACAGGATCACCGCGATGATGGCGAATGCGCAGAGCGCGATCGCGGCCTTCCAGCTCTTCAGTTCGGCCTTCTGCAGAACAATCGGCGCTTGGTCAGGGATGGTCTGGTCGGTTGCAACGCTCATTTGGCCTCGACCTCCTTCGTCACGATGGGCCGAGGTCTGCGCATGGTGCGCCCAGGCACAGGAAGCCGGAAGATCGCGCGCACCAACGGTGGCGCGGCGATGAACAGCACGATCAACGATTGAACAACGAGCACGATGTCGATCGGGATGCCGTTTGCCGCCTGCATGACGTAACCACCGGCTTTGAACGCGCCGAACAGCACACCCGCGATGAAGATCCCGAGCGGTTTCGATCGACCGAGCAGTGCGACGGTGATCGCGTCGAAGCCGAGGCCGGCGTCGATGCCCGATCCGAATCCGGCGGTCGATGTGCCGAGCACCTGCACGACGCCCGCGATGCCGATCAGGCCACCGGCGATCAGCATGCCGTAGACATACATGTTCTTCACGTTGATGCCTGCGACACGTGCCGCGTTCGGGTTCTCGCCGACTGCGCGGAACCGGAAGCCGAGGTTGGATCGGCTCAGCAGCCACCAGACGAATACCGTTGCGGCGATCACGAAGATGAACCCGAGGTGGATCGAATACTGCGGACCGAGCAGCTGCGGCAGGATCGCATTCGGCAGGATGGGCGGCGACTTGGGGTTGTTCGACCCTGGCGCCTGCAACAGGCCTGGCGTGCGCAGCATGTATGCGATCAGGTAGAACGCCACATAGTTGAGCATGATCGTCACGATCACCTCGTGTGCGCCTGTTCGCGCCTTGAGCACACCGACGATGCCAGCCCAGATCGCGCCGCCCGCTATTCCAGCAAGAGTGGCGATCAACAAATGGATGCCTGGTGGCAGGTGGAACGACCACCCGACCCAGCCTGCGCACGCGGCCGCAATCAGGATCTGCCCCTGACCACCGATGTTGAACAGCCCGATCCTGAAGGCAAGGCCGACACCGAGACCACCAGCGATCAGCGGCGTCGCGAATGTGAGCGTATCCATCAACGGACGGATGCCGAGGGCGAACGTCGGTCGTCCGAAGTTGTAGATCGAACCCTGGAACAACGATGTGTACGCACCTGACACTGCGTTCCACACAGCTTCGAACATGTCGGATGGCCGCGAGAAGAAGTAGCCGGCGGTGCGCTGCACGTCTGGATCGGTGATGGCGATCAGGATCGCGCCGACAACCAGTGCGATCACGACGGCGAGGATCGAGATCACAATGCTGCCGCCCATGATCTGGCGAAGAACCGTGTTCGAACGTGGCGGTTCTGGAACATTCGCAGGGCCCGCGGTCGCTGAGCTTGTCGAAGCGCTATCTGATGCAGCTGCCCCTTCGACAGGTTCGGTGACCCGCCCGGGCTCAGGGGCCGAATCCGGTGCCATCGTGCTCATGCCGCGATCTCCGTTCCTGCTGGAAGTTCGCCGGCCATCATGAGGCCGAGCACTTCGCGCGATGTGTTGCCTGGCACGATCCCGACGATGCCGCCGCGGTACATCACAGCGATGCGGTCGGCGAGCGCCGCAACCTCGTCGAGTTCTGTGGAGACGACGATCACCGGCGCACCGGCATCCCTGGTCGCCACGATCCGTTTGTGCACGAACTCGATCGAGCCGACATCCAGGCCGCGTGTCGGCTGAGCCGCGACGAACAGCCGCAGCTCACGGCTGAGCTCACGGGCGAGCACCACCTTCTGTTGGTTGCCGCCAGAAAGCCTGCCGACGTGCGTGTCGACTCCTTGCGCGCGCACATCGAATTCCTTGATCTTCTCTTCCGCGAACTGTGTTCGGTAGCCCAGTTGCAGATTCGCCCCCTTCACGAAAGGGGCCCCGTTTGAGCGGTCGAGCATGAGGTTCTCGGCGATCGTGAACTCACCGACCAGGCCGTCTTCGTTGCGGTCCTCTGGCACGAAGCCGACTCCGGCATCCAGCACCCGGCGAACGCTGAGGCCCGCGATCTGCTTGCCGTCGAGTTCGATGGTGCCCGTGACCCGCGGTTGCAGGCCGATCAGAGCTTCAGTGAGCTCGGTCTGCCCGTTGCCTTGAACGCCGGCGATCGCGAGGATCTCCCCCGCCTTCACGTCGAAGCTCACGTCGTTGACCACGATCTGGCCGATCGCGTCGATCACGCGCAGGTCTTTGACAACGAGCGCCGGGGCGCCGGGTTTCGCTTCGTCTTTGTGCACCGTCAGTTCGACAGCGCGTCCGACCATCAGCGATGCGAGTTCGGTGTTGGTCGCGGTTGGCGCGGCCTCGCCGACGACCTTGCCAAGCCGGATGACCGTGATGCGGTCGGCAACCTCGCGCACCTCGCGCAGTTTGTGCGTGATGAAGACGATCGCCGTGCCTGCGTCACGCAGCTGGCGCATGATCGTCATCAATTCGTCGGTCTCCTGCGGTGTCAGCACCGCGGTCGGCTCATCGAACACGAGAATCTTCGCGTCCCGTGACAGCGCCTTGATGATCTCGACGCGCTGCTGAACGCCGACGGGAAGATCTTCGATCAGAGCATCCGGATCGACGTCGAAGCCGAATCGTCCCGAGATCTCCCGCACCTTGGCGCGAGCTGCTGCCAGATCGAGGCGACCGCCGAACTTGGTCTGCTCGTGGCCGAGCATCACGTTCTCAGCAACGGTGAACACCGGGATCAGCATGAAGTGCTGGTGCACCATGCCGATTCCTGCGCGCATGGCCTCGCCAGGTCCGGCGAAATGTTGCACGACGTCGTCGAGCAGGATCTCGCCCTCCTCGGCCTGATACAGGCCGTAGAGCACATTCATCAGCGTGGATTTGCCTGCGCCGTTCTCGCCGAGCAGACAGTGGATCTCACCGGGTTCAACTGTGAGATCGATGTGGTCGTTGGCGACCAGAGAACCGAATCGCTTCGTGATGCCGCGAAGTTCGAGCTTCATAGAGTCAATCTACCTTCCGTGCTGCACATCGTTGTGGAGCACATGTGGCCGGAGCACGAGACGGGAGGCCAGCCATCGGCTGGCCTCCCCGCCCCTGCTAGGTGGTGCTTCGTGCTACTTCGGCGACGAAGGAGACTCGACCTTGATCGATCCGTCGATGATGCCTGCCTTCACCTTGTCGAGCTCAGCCTGCAAGCCAGAGTCGACCTTCGATGCGAAGTCGTGGAACGGCGCAAGGCCAACGCCGTCGTTCTTCAGCGTGCCGACATACGGGTCACTGGAGAACTTGCCGCCCTCTGCTGCCTTGACAACAGCCTCGGTCGATGGCTTGATGCCCTTCATCACACTTGTGAGCAGGATGTCCTTCACCGACGGGTCGGTCAGGTACACGTCAGCGTCGACACCGATCATCGCGATGTCTTTCTTGGAGTCCTTGATCGCCTGTGCTGCCGACTGGTAGATCGGGCCACCAACAGGCATGATCACATCGGCGTTCTGGTCGATGATTCCCTGCGCGGTGTTCTTGGCCGTTTCGTTGGCGTCGAAGCCACCGGTGAATGAGCCGTTCTGCTTGGCGACATCCCAGCCGACAACCTTGACGTCCTTGCTCTTTTCCTTGTTGAAGTATGCGACGCCGTCTGCGAAACCGTCCATGAAGATGGTCACGGTCGGAATCTGCATACCACCGAAGGTGCCGACGACTCCGGTCTTCGAGTAGCTTGCGGCAGCGTATCCACCGAGGAACGCGGCCTGCGCCGTGTCGAAGATGATCGGCTTGACGTTGTCAGCCTTGATCGAGTTGTCGTCGATGATGGCGAAGTCGGTGTCGGGGTTCGCCTTCGCTGCCGCCTTGGTCGCGTCAGCGAGCAGGAAGCCGACCGTCACAACAAGGTTGCAGTTCTGATCGACCATGCTGTTGATGTTCGGCGCGAAGTCGTTCTCGGTCTTGGACTCGGCCGACTTGTACTTCGAGCCGACCGCCTTCGCCGCCGCCTGCAACCCCTCGTATCCGAGCTGGTTGAACGAGTGGTCGTCGAATCCGCCGGAGTCCGAAACCATGCACGGCAAGAATTTGGACTTGGCAGCGGCCCCAGTGCTGCTGCTGTCGCTCGGCGCTGCGCCACACGCCGCCAGCAAGGCGACAACGCCCGCAGCGGCAAGGCCGACAAAGGCGACCTTACGGGTTTTGAAAGTCAATGTGTCCTCCGAAGTTGCGTGCCCGCGCGGGTGCGCGAGCGTTGTCGACAGGTTACCTAATGTTACGGATCCGCCAGAAATCGCCAAGTTTTCTTAATATCAGCGTTATATTGCGGGCCTAAATCGGCCGTCAAAAGGGATGCGCTGCTCAGATGAGCAGTGCGTCGTTCTGTTCGCGGCCACCTGCACGCGGCGCTCCAATCCCGAATCGTCGGGCGACAGCGGACCGGGTGACAGTGGACCGGGTGAAAGCGGGTCGGACGACAGCGGGTCAGGCGACGGCGGACGGTCGACCGGAGCGGCCGCGAGAGGTCAGACCTACAACACGTCGCTCGAGCCGGACAGCTTCAGCGCATCCACGACGGCCTTCACCCGCTGCGCATTCTCGCTCGTGGTCACAAGCAGCGCATCCGGTGTGTCGACCACCACGATGTTCTTCACACCGATCAGGCTGATCACGCGCTTGCTCTGGCTGATCACGATGCCGCTCGAGGCATCCGACAGCACCCGCGCATTCTCGCCGAGGATCGCGAGGTCAGACTTGCGTCCGCCCGTGTTGAGTTTGGCGAGCGAGGCGAAGTCTCCGACGTCGTCCCAGTCGAAGTGGCCGGGGATGACGGCGAGTCGTCCGGCGGCAGCGGCAGGCTCGGCCACCGCGTAGTCGATGGCGATCTTCTTCAGGCCGGGCCAGATGCGGTCGACCGCCGGCCCGCGTGTTGCCGGATCGTCCCAGGCCGCAGCGAGTTCCGTGAGGCCGGCGAGCAGGTCCGCGTCGTAACGTCCGATCTCTTCGAGCAAGAGGTCTGCTCGTGTGATGAACATGCTCGCGTTCCACAGATACGACCCGTCCGCGACATAGCGCTTGGCTGTCGGCAGGTTGGGCTTCTCGACGAAGGATGCGACGGCGCGCGCACTCGGGGCGCCTTCCACCTGCAGAGGGTCTGCGCATCTGATGTACCCGAACCCGATCGCCGGTTCGGTGGGCTGGATGCCGATGGTCGTGATGTATCCGGCATCGGCCACCGCGACAGCCTCTCTCACCGCCTCGCGGAACGCTGGGATGCTGTGGATGACGTGGTCGGCGGCAAACGAGCCGATGATCACGCCGGGCTCGCGGCGCTCGAGGATCGCCGCGGCAAGCCCGATCGCTGCTGTCGAATCTCGTGGCTCACTCTCCAGCACAACGTTCGGGTCGGCGAGCGCAGGCAACTGCCTTTCGACGGCGGCTCGATGGGCGCGCCCCGTGACCACCATGATGCGCTGCTCACCAGACAGCGGCGCAAGCCTGTCCCAGGTGTCGCGCAGCAGGGTCTGTCCAGACCCTGTCAGGTCATGCAGGAACTTGGGCGCATCCGCCCGCGATAGCGGCCACAGACGCGAGCCGACTCCCCCGGCAGGGATCACGCTGTAGAAACGGTCGAACGGCCCATCGTTGCTGGTCATGCCCACAGACTAGCTTCTGGCGCTGCGCGCGGTTCATCCGCGGTTCATCCGCTCGCCATCAGCGGCTTCTATGCTCCCAACCATGCGGATCGCGGTCGTCAGCGAAAGCTTCCTGCCCACCGTCAACGGCGTCACAAACAGCGTGTGCCACGTGTTGGACTTTCTGGCAGAACACGGCCACGACGCGCTGGTCATCTGCCCGGGTCCGGCCGCCCCTCGGTCGTACGCCGGGTTTCCTGTGCATGCGCTGCCCGCGGTGCCATACCGGCAGTTTCCTGTCGGCCTCCCGAGTCCGCAGCTGCAAGGTCTTTTGTCACGGTTCGCGCCGGATGTCGTGCACGTCGCCTCGCCGTTCTTGCTTGGTGCGCAGGCGATCGCGGCGGCGAATCGGGTCGGTATTCCTGCCGTCGCCGTCTACCAAACCGACGTGCCTGGATACGCGCGGCGCAATCATCTGGGCATCACGGCGAACCTGGCATGGCGCTTTCTGCGTTGGGTTCACGAAGGGGCACAGTTAACGCTCGTTCCGTCATCCGCAGCAATGGCGGATCTGACGGCTGCCGGCATCCCGCGGCTGGCTCGCTGGGGCCGCGGGGTGGATCTTCGGCGATACCACCCGAACAATCGGCGGCTTGCCGCCACCACGCGTTTGCGTGAACGGCTCTCACCTGACGGCGAGGTCGTGGTCGGCTATGTCGGCAGGATCGCCCCGGAGAAGCAGGTGGACCGGCTGGCCGTGCTTCGCAATCTGCCAGGCATCCGCATCGCGATCGTCGGCGATGGACCGGGCGAGCTCGCCGTTCGCAAGGCACTGCGCGGTGAGGATGTCAGCTGGCTCGGGCGCCGAGGGGGC
Source organism: Microbacteriaceae bacterium (assembly GCA_035565115.1). Classification (GTDB taxonomy): domain Bacteria; phylum Actinomycetota; class Actinomycetes; order Actinomycetales; family Microbacteriaceae; genus Rathayibacter_A. The sequence goes on from DATMTC010000082.1 coordinate 7,577, forward strand.
GCCGAGCTGGCTGCAGCGTATGCGTGCCTTGACGTCTTCGTGCACACCGGAGACCAGGAGACCTTCGGTCAGACGCTGCAAGAAGCGCACGCAACCGGCGTGCCCGTCGTGGCGCCGCGTGCCGGAGGACCGATCGACCTGGTCGATCACGGCGTCAACGGTTTTCTGTTCGACACGGATCGAGGGATGCGCGACGCCGTCGCCACGCTCGCCACGGATGGCGCCCTACGCGCTCGCATGGGCGAAGCAGGGCGCCGCACCGTGCTCGGGAAATCGTGGGAGCACGTCTGCACCGAACTGATCGAACACTACGGGGACGCGATCGCGGCGCACACGCAAGCGCTGGTCAGTCGTCGTGCTCCACTAGCGGTCGCACCTCGATGGGCGCGTACTCCGCCTCGGTGAATCGGGCGGCGATCTCAATCGCCCGCTGCTCGTTGGCGACGTCGACCAGATAGAAGCCGCCGACCATCTCCTTGGCCTCGGTGAACGGGCCGTCGGTGACCGACGCAACACCGCGAGAGGTGCGCACCACCTTGCCGACGTCATCCAGCTGGCGCGTGTCGATCAGCTCACCGGATGCGCGCAGGTCGCCGATCACTGCGGCGTGCGTGCGGTCCCGCTCTGCGATGTCGTCTTCGGTCAATGCATCCCACGCGGCGTTGCTGCCATAGATGGACAGTAGATACTTCATCGGTTTTCTCCTTTTCTCGCCTTCGTACAGTGAAGCGTCGAACGAGCGCGGCCGAAACAGACACGCGAGCGGAACGCGCGAGAAAGTGTCTGCCCATTTCCGGCGCCGATGGCGGGGTCGAGCTCGCCGGTTACGGGGTCGAGCTCGCCGGTTACGGGGGTCGAGCTCGCCGGTAACTCAGGTAAATCGGATGCCGCGGATCAGACATCCGCGTGATCACGCGGGCCCAAGCTGGTCGCTCGTGCGTTCTTCCTGAGTTACCGGCCTTCCTGAGTTACCGGCCCTCCTGAGTTACCGGCGCGCGCGCATCCTGAGTTACTGGCGCTGAACAAGGCCACGAGCGCCGCGACTTATCTCGACGTCGAGACAGTTAGACTGGCTGAGCAGCGAGCATCCTGCACGGGTCGTAGACTGGTGCCGCACGCCATGCGCTGCGTTTTTGGGGTTTCTCGCTGGTGAAACCCGTGTCCATCCGTAGGAGGGTTGTTCGTGTCGAATCAAGCGGCAGGGACTCTCGCGCCGAAGAAATCTCGGCCGGGGGGAACGCTGTACCGGGGTCGAGAAGGGATGTGGTCCTGGGTTCTTCACCGGATCACCGGTCTCGCAATCTTCTTCTTCCTGCTGGTGCACATTCTCGATTCTGCGGTGCTCGGCATCAGCCCACAGGCATACAACGCAGTGATCGGAACGTACAAGAACCCGATCATGGGGCTCGGCGAAACCGCGCTCGTGATGGCGATCGCGTTCCACGCGCTCAACGGTCTGCGCATCATCCTGATCGACTTCTGGAGCAAGGGCGCTAAGTATCAGAGGGCGATGTTCTGGATCGTTATCGTGCTCTGGGTCATCTTGATGGCAGGATTCGTGCCGATCCACCTGGCAAACGTCTTCAGTGAGGGGCACTAGTCATGACGACCATCGACGCTCCCCGCACCCCGACACAGCAGTCCCGCTCAGGCAAGAACTGGGAGAAGTGGGGCTGGATCTACATGCGCGTCTCCGGCGTGCTGCTTGTTGTGCTCATCTTCGGCCACCTGTTCGTGAACCTTGTGCTCGGCGACGGCATCAAGGCAGTCGACTTCGCGTTCGTCGCCGGCAAGTGGGCGAACCCGTTCTGGCAGGTGTGGGACGGGCTGATGCTGTGGCTTGCGCTCATTCACGGCGGCAACGGCATGCGAACCCTCGTCAACGATTACGCGCACAACCGCACGGTGAACCGCATCCTCAAGCTCGCCATCCTCGCAGCCGTCGTGGTGCTGATCGCGATAGGAACGTTCACGGTCACCGTGTTCAACCCGTGCCCGAGCGGAACATCCGCCGACCTGCTGCCGCAATTCTGCTCGACGATCTCGAAGTAATCGCTCGCGCCATCGCACCGCCAAGACACGCCCACTTGAAAACTGAGAGCTAACGGAATTCCACGTGACTGACCAGAAATCGGAGTCCACCGTCATCGACGGCATCCATTACCACGAGCACGACATCGTGATTGTCGGCGCAGGTGGTGCCGGAATGCGCGCAGCGATCGAGGCCGGGCCGCACGCCAACACGGCCGTGATCTCGAAGCTCTACCCCACCCGCTCGCACACCGGCGCGGCACAGGGCGGCATGGCTGCAGCGCTGGCCAACGTCGAGGAAGACAACTGGGAGTGGCACACTTACGACACGGTGAAGGGCGGCGACTACCTGGTCGACCAGGATGCCGCAGAGATCCTGGCGAAAGAAGCCATCGACGCGGTCATCGACCTCGAAAACATGGGCTTGCCGTTCAACCGCACGCCAGAGGGCAAGATCGACCAGCGCCGGTTCGGTGGTCACACGCGTGACCACGGCAAGTCGGCGGTGCGCCGCGCTTGCTATGCAGCAGACCGCACAGGGCACATGATCTTGCAGACGCTGTTCCAGAACTGTGTGCGTCTTGGCATCAACTTCTTCAACGAGTTCTACGTGCTCGACTTGATCATGAGCGAGGTGGATGGCGTCACCAAGCCGGCAGGCGTCGTCGCGTATGAGCTGGCCACCGGTGAGCTGCACGTGTTCCAGGGCAAGGCCGTGATCTTTGCAACAGGCGGGTTCGGCAAGATCTACAAGACCACCTCGAACGCGCACACTCTTACAGGCGACGGCGTCGGCATCATCTGGCGCAAGGGTCTTCCGCTTGAAGACATGGAGTTCTTCCAGTTCCACCCGACCGGACTGGCCGGACTCGGCATCCTGCTCACCGAGGGCGCACGAGGCGAGGGCGCAATCCTGCGCAACGCGTCGGGTGAGCGTTTCATGGAGCGGTACGCACCGACCATCAAAGACCTCGCGCCGCGCGACATCGTCGCTCGAAGCATGGTGCAAGAGGTCGCTGAGGGTCGAGGCGCGGGGCCGCACAAGGACTACGTGCTGCTCGACTGCACTCACCTTGGCGCCGAAGTGCTCGAGACCAAGCTGCCAGACATCACCGAGTTCGCGCGCACCTACCTCGGAGTGGACCCGGTCACCGAACCGGTGCCCGTGATGCCGACTGCCCACTACGCGATGGGCGGCATCCCAACCAACAACAACGCTGAGGTGCTCACCGATAACACGACGGTTGTTCCTGGGCTGTATGCGGCAGGCGAATGCGCGTGCGTTTCGGTGCACGGATCCAACCGCCTCGGCACCAACTCGCTGCTCGACATCAACGTGTTCGGCAAGCGTGCAGGCAAGAACGCTGTCGAGTACGTGAAGACCGGCAAACAGGCGCCGCTGCCCGCAGACCCGGCCGCGAGCATCCGGGACATGCTGGAGAGCATGCGCACCTCGACCGGCACCGAGCGGATCGCCGCTATCCGCAAGGAACTGCAAGACGAGATGGACAAGAACGCTCAGGTGTTCCGCACCGATGAGTCGCTCGAGGAAGTCACCGGCACGATCCACCGGCTGCGCGAGCGATTCCGCAATGTGGGCGTGCAAGACAAGGGCAAGCGGTTCAATACCGACCTGCTCGAGGCAGTCGAACTCGGCTTCCTGCTCGACCTTGCTGAGGTCGTGGTCTACTCGGCGCGCAACCGGCAGGAGAGCCGAGGCGGTCACATGCGCGACGACTTCCCGAAGCGTGACGACGAGAACTACATGAAACACACGATGGCCTACCTCACCGGTGACCCGCACTCATCCGATGCTGCCGACCACATCAAACTCGATTGGAAGCCCGTTGTGATCACGCGCTACCAGCCCATGGAGAGGAAGTACTGATGTCCACCGCAGTTCTGGAGACGCCTCCTGCACCTGAAGCACCGATCCAATCGTTCACGGTCACGTTCATCATCCGCCGGTTCGACCCGGATACTGACACCGAGCCGCGCTGGCAGGACTTCGACGTCGAGATGTTTCCGACCGACCGCGTGCTTGACGCCCTGCACAAGATCAAGTGGGAGCAAGACGGGTCGCTGACCTTCCGCCGTTCGTGCGCTCACGGAGTGTGCGGCTCGGATGCGATGCGCATCAATGGGCGCAACCGGCTGGCCTGCAAGACGTTGATCAAAGACCTGGATGTCTCCAAGCCCATCTACGTCGAGGCGATCAAGGGTCTGCCGCTCGAGAAGGACCTCATCGTCGACATGGAGCCGTTCTTCGAGTCGTTCCGCGAGGTGCAGCCGTTCCTGCAGGCGAACAGCACTCCCCCGGAGGGCCGCGAGCGTTTGCAGTCAGCCGCCGACCGTGCTCGCTTCGATGACACGACGAAATGTATTCTCTGCGCGGCATGTACTTCGTCGTGCCCGGTGTTCTGGACCGACGGGCAGTACTTCGGTCCTGCCGCAATTGTGAACGCGCACCGTTTCATCTTCGATTCGCGCGACGACGCATCCCAGGTGCGCCTCGACATCCTCAACGATAAAGAGGGCGTGTGGCGCTGCCGCACGACCTTCAACTGCACGGATGCCTGCCCACGCGGCATCCAGGTCACGCAGGCGATCGCAGAGGTCAAGCAGGCGATTATGCGCGGCAGCGCGCGGTAGAAACGCGAAGCGTTTCTGCATGGCCGCGCCGAGCGAGCCTGCGAGCGAGGTTTCGCTCAACAGCACCGCGAAGCGGTCCCTTTTTCCGCCGAGCGCACTCCCCCATCCCGGTGGTCGAGTAGCGACGCGAGGAACGAGCGCCGCGTATCGAGACCCCGCACGCCCGCCCATGGTACGCAACCACAGACCTGCCTACGAGGTCTCGATACGCGGCTCGCTGCGCGAGCAGCTACTCGAC
>DATMTC010000083.1:0-2963 GCA_035565115.1 Microbacteriaceae bacterium
GACGTGCGAGAGGAACTCCTCGGCGAGAGCGAACTCGCGCGCCGAAAGGTCGACTGACACACCGTCGACGTTGATCCGTCGACTTCTCAGATCCAGTTCCAACCCGCCGGAGCTCAGCACCGTGTCTGTCGCCTGCCGTGAATCCTTCAGCCTCAATCGCACGCGGGCCAGCAATTCGTCGAAGCGGAACGGTTTCGCCAGATAGTCGTCTGCTCCGTTCTCGAGGCCGGCCACCACATCCTGGCCCGACGTTCTCGCGGTCAACACGATGATCGCGATCGCGTTGCCTTCACCTCGCAGCGTTTCCATGACCGCGAACCCATCGATGCGCGGCAGACCGATGTCGAGAACCAGCAGGTCGTATTTGTCGGAGCGCGCCTCGTCAAGCGCTTGCTGCCCATCGCCGACGATCGTGACCGAGAATCCGGCCGCGCGCAGACCCTTCTCAACAAACGCCGCGATCCGCTGCTCGTCTTCCGCGATCAGAATCCTGCTCATGTGCCGCTGTCCTCGCTCTCATCCGTGTCTTCTTGTGCGCTGTCGTCTCGCCGGTCGGCTCGTGCCTCAGGTGAAATCGGCAGCGCGATCGTGAAGATCGAGCCGTCGGCCGCGCTTGAGAGGCGGACGTCACCGCCGTGCGCCTCGGCGATCGCCGCGACGATCGCAAGGCCAAGGCCCGATCCATCGGAATCGCGCGTCGCATCCAGCCGCACGAACCGATCGAATACCCGCTCACGGTCCTCGTCAGAAATGCCAGGGCCGCTGTCGCGCACCCACAGCTGCACCTCGTCTTTCGTGCGGCCGCGTGACACGCTGCTGCCCAGCCGAATCTCCCCACCCGCGGTCGAATACTTCACCGCATTGTCGGCAAGTTGCAACCACGCCTGGGTGATACGACGGCTGTCGAAGTCGGCAACGCCGGATGCTGTCTCGTCGAGAACCCAGGTGCGATCCGGCGCGAGCGCACTCGCCTTGGTCAGCACAGACTCGGTCAAGTCGGCGAGCTCAACCGGATCGCGGATCACGAACCCAGGCTCGCGAGATTCGGCAAGCAGCGAAATCTCTGACACCAGTTCGCTCATCCGATCGAGTTCGTCAATGGCAAGCGCACGCGTCGCATCCACCTCGTCTGGCTGAGATGACTCCATCAGCTCGAGATGACCGCGCACAATTGTGATCGGCGTCTTCAACTCGTGCCCAACGTCATCGAGCAGTCGTCGCTGCGCTGTGAACGACTCGTCGAGCCGATCGAACATGTGGTTGATGGTCACGGTCAGCTTGGAGATGTCGTCGTTGCCGGTAACCCGGATGCGCCGGGTCAGGTCACTCGCGGAATTGTAGGCAGCGGCATCCCGCAATCGCACGAGAGGGCGAAGCAGCCGACCGGCGACGAACCACGCAACGAGGCCGATCACCACCAGCGCTGCCGCCGCGACGATGGCATACACCTGGAACGATTCCGCGATCGAGCCGAGCACGACGTTGAGGTTGTAACCGGCGACATATAAACCAGAGCTCGGGTCGCCTGCGACGGCGACCGGCACGATGACGTACCGGATCGTCGCGGTCGAGGTCTTCGCGGTGCCCATGACGACCTTCGTCGGGTCGGCTTCCGAAACCAGGCGGCTGACCAGTGCGTGGTCGCGATCCATCCGGAACGACAGGTGGCCTGCAGGCAGCAGCGCCGGTTTGCCGTCGATGATCCCCAATGTGCTCTCGTCGCTCTCGGGAACGATGCGCTGAATCGCCGCGCGCAGAACTCCGTCGACAGACTCGGATGCCTCGCCCGTTGTGCGTGCTGCGACGGCTTTGACATCGGCAACGCGCTGGATCAGGTCGTGGTCAACGCCGGCGAGCGCCCGCTCGCGCTGCACGAAAAAGGTGGCGACACCGGATGCCAGCAGGCCCAAGGCTGCCACCAGAAGGATGGTGACCACGATGCGGGCCCGCACCGAAAGCACACGCCTCTCGCGGTCGGGAGTCGCGTGCCGTCGAGACTTCGGTACGACACCCATCCGACCATTATCCGCAACGGTCGGCCGCACAGTCGCGCTCTGGCAGCTGAGAGATGTCTCATCTTCGCTAGCCGTGCCGGGTGCGAGAGGCTTCAGTCAGCTGGAATGGCGAAAGGATGCCGCAGGAGCGACAGGTGATTCATCCGGCGATTCCATGAAGCCCGTCGATTCCCGTGCCACGATGCGGTAGTCGACCATGATCTCGCGAGGTGGCTGTTTCTGGCCCTTTTCGTTGATTCGCTCCATCAGCAGGTCGACCGCGATTCGAGCAATCTCGGCGCGGCCCGCCTCGACACTTGTCAGCGAAGGTACGGAGAACCGATCCTCGTCGATGTTGTCAAAGCCGATCACGGCGACGTCGTCTGGAACCCTGACGCCCGCCTCGCCGAGCCCGCGCAACGCCCCGAGCCCGAGAGTGTCGTTCAAGGCGAAGACCGCATCGAAACGAATATTGGTCGCGAGCAGCTCCCGCACAGCCGCAACGCCATTCTCGCGGTGCCAGGGAGCCACCGCCCGCACGAGATCGGGATCGTACGGCAACCCTGCCGCCTCGAGCGCCTCACGGTAGCCGCGGACACGCAGGTTGGCCGGCCGGATGTCTGTCTGGTGCAACGGGTGGGCGCCCAGGAGTGCGATGCGTCGACGACCGATGCTGATCACGTGCTCGGTCGCGGCACGCGCGGACGCGACGTTCTGCATGGTGACGTGGTCCGTCGGGCCTCCGAACATCCGCTCGCCCAGGAGCACGAGAGGGAACTTGACGTTCAGTTTGTCCACATCTTCTTGCCCAAGGCGCTCTGGACTAAACAGGATGCCGTCGGTCAGCCGAAGGCGGGAGCCCGACAGCACCGCCAGCTCGCCTTCGCGCGTCGCGCTGGTCTGGTCGATCACCACGTCGACGTTGTGCCGCTGTGCCGCCCGGATGACCAGGTCGGCGAGTTCGGCGAA
>DATMTC010000084.1:0-2933 GCA_035565115.1 Microbacteriaceae bacterium
CGAGCCGATCTTCTGGCCGACCCGGATGCGATAGATCGCCACTGCCTCGTTGCCGGCGAACCCGATCAAGCCGGCGACGACGACCCACCACAGGTTGTGCAGCTGCTCCGGGTGCAGGAATCGATCGATCGACTGCCAGGCCGCAACGACCGCCGAGATGGCGACGACGGCGATGATGAACAGTCCAGCGAGATCCTCTGCCCGACCGTATCCGTATGTGTAGCGCCTGGTCGCGATGCGCCGCCCGAGAATGAATGCCACCCACAGTGGGATGGCGGTCAGCGCGTCGGAGAAATTATGAATGGTGTCTGCCAGCAAAGCCACCGAGCCGCTGAAGAGCACGACCACGAACTGCAGAACCGTGGTGCCCAAAAGCAGGAACAGGCTGATCTTGAGTGCACGCACACCCTGGGTGCTGGCCTCGAGCGCATCGTCGATGGAGTCGGCCGCATCGTGGGAGTGCGGCACGAACAGGCCGTAGAAGAATCCTTTGATGCCGGTCGGATGCTGATGGCCGTGATCGTGGTCATGGTCATGGTCATGGCCGTGATCGTGGTTATGTCCGGTCGGATGCTCGTGGCGGTGAGCCTGATCGTGATCGTGCACGTCTTCCCCGTGCGCGTGGGCGCTGTCTGTCACGCGCCTGCCTCGGCGACCTCGGCCTGACGATGGTGGTGACGCGGCTCCCGCTCGAGCGCGTGCTCAGCCTGGAAGATCGCATCCGTGACCAGCTGCCTGGCATGCTCATTTGCGAGCCGATAGAACACCCGAGTGCCGTCCTGTCGAGTGCTCACGATCCGGGCGAGCCGCAGCTTCGCAAGGTGTTGCGAGACCGACGCCGGCGTCTTGTCCACGATGTCGGCAAGGTGATTGACCGACAGCTCCTGGTCGCGAAGCGCGAGGATGATCCTCACCCGCGTGGCGTCAGCCAGCATCCCGAACACCTCGACCGCCAACTCGACGAATTGGCTGTCTGGCTCACGTCCGCATACCCGCGTATCTGCATCCATACGCAGATTCTTTCATTAATTCGCGCGCACCCGGTCTTGTCTTACGAGCATCCGCCTTTTACGAGCATCCGCCGCCCGCAGCCGGCGAGCCGCAGCATCCGGCAGCGTCGTTCGAGGCGCCAGACGAACACACTCCGGTCTCTGGCAGCACGAGTTGCACGGCGCGGGCCGCGGCGTGGTCGCCCGCGATCTCGGCGGCGATCGATCGAACCTGCTCGTATCCGGTCAGCAGCAAGAATGTCGGGGCGCGGCCGTATGACTTCATGCCGGCGAGAAAGAAGTTGGGCTCAGGATGCGACAGCTCGGCAACCCCGTGCGGCGGCACCGTGCCGCAGCTGTGCACGTTCGGATCGATCAGTGGCGCGAGCAACCGAGGAGCTTCGACCACTTCGTCCAGGCTCAACCGGATCTCGCGCAGCATGTCGAGGTCCGGACGGAACCCCGTCGCGTTGACGACCACATCCGCCTCGATGGTCGCCGATTCGCCTGCGCGGCGACCCAGCACTCGCACCCGGCCGTGGTCGGCGGGCTGCAGGTCGTCGATCTCGAACCGATCGATCAGCGCGACCACCCCTTCGCGCACCAGCTCGTGCGTGGCATTGCCCAGCCTGCCTCGCGCTTCGAGGGCATCCTCATCCGATCCGTACACGCGAACCGGATCGGCACCGCGGATGGCCCAGGTGACGGTGGTGCCGGGCACCGCGCGGGCAAGTTCGGCCAGCTTCAACAGGGTGTTCGCCGCCGAGTGGCCTGCCCCCACCACGAGCGTGTGCTTGCCTGCGAAGCGTTCCCGTTCCGAGCCGAGCACATCGGGCAACGCGTGGCTGATCGCCGCCGCCACCTCGGTGTCAGCGGTGAGCGGCAATCCCGAAGCGTTCAGCGGGTTCGGACTGGAGTATGTTCCCGACGCGTCGATCACGGCTCGCGCGTGCTGCTGAATCGTGCCTTGTGCGCCAGCCAGTCGAAGCACGAACGGGGTGTCGGCGCGGCCGGTCGAACGCGTGCGGTCCATGCCTTGGCGCGACACCGCGGTCACCCTGGTGTTGTACACGATTCGGCTTGACAGCTCAGCAGTCGCGGCAAGAGGCAACACGTACTGTTCGAGGAGCTCGGCGCCGGTCGGCAGCGTGTCGGCAGGCGGCGCCTGCCATCCGCTCTTCTTAAGCAAACGCACGCTGGCAGCGTTGACCACGTGCTGCCACGGCGAGAACAACCTGGTGTGACCCCAGGAACGGATGGCGGACCCGGCCACGGGTCCCGCCTCATATACGGTCACGTCGATTCCGCGCTCAAGAAGGTGGGCGGCTGCCGCCAGTCCGACAGGGCCGGCACCGATCACGGCAACGGGCAGACCTGCCAGGCGCGGCGCGTCCGCGCGGGATGGAACATTCAGGGTGAGGGACATCGTTGCTCCTTCTGACGTTGAGTGTCGGGTTTCTGCATCAGTCGCCGACGAGTTGCGGCTTCAGGTCGGCCAGCAGCTGAGTGACGCGCGTTTTGATCGCATCGCGGATGGGTCGAATCTGGTCGAGAGACCGGCCAGCCGGATCGGCCAGTTCCCAGTCCTCGTAGCGTTTTCCTGGAAAGATCGGGCAGGCATCGCCGCATCCCATCGTGATCACCACATCCGCCGCCATAACCTTTTCGGTCTGCAACAGCTGTGGAACTGATGCGGCGATATCGATGCCGTCTTCTGCCATGGCTGCGACCGCGACCGGGTTGATCTGATCGCCGGGTTCGGAGCCCGCCGACAACACGTCGACCTGCCCGTTCGAGAGTGATCTCAGATAGCCGGCGGCCATCTGGGAACGCCCGGCGTTGTGCACGCAGACGAACAGCACCGTCGGGTTGTCGTGCACGGGCTTGCGTTGCACGGTTTCGTATTGTGCAGGGGTCTGGCTCATCGGCGTCTCCAAAGATCGA
>DATMTC010000085.1:0-5503 GCA_035565115.1 Microbacteriaceae bacterium
CTTCGGCCTGCGCGGCAATGATCCGTTCGCGTGTGGGGATGGACGGAACCGCACCTCGGGTCTGCACTGCCAGCCCCGCGGCTGCGCTGGCGAAAGCCGCTGCCGCGATCAGATCAGACCCACGGTCAAGCTCCGCCACCAATGCCCCGCAGAATGTGTCGCCTGCACCCGTCGTGTCGACCGTTTCCACTCTGGCGGCAGGCACGTGAGCTGCAGGGACATCGCCCATCTCCCGGGTGAGCACGACCGATCCACTCCCGCCCAGCGTGACGACGACCGATGGAACCACGAGCAGCAGGATCGACATGATGTCTCTGGCACCGTCGATCGAGATCGAACGTGGCAGCGCCAGCTCAGGAGCTATCTTGGCAGCGAGCAACAGCGCTTCATGCTCGTTGACGATCAGGATGTCGACGTTGTCGGTGAGCGCGGATGGAAGATCCCGGATCGGCGCCGCGTTGAGAACCACAACGGCGCCGCGCGCGTGCGCGTGGGCAGCGGCCTGCACAACCGTCTCGATCGGGATCTCCAGTTGCATGAGCAGAAAATCACCGTCGCCGATGGCTGCCAGTTCTGCGTCGCTGAGCGCTGTCAACCGTGCGTTGGCACCCTGACTGACCACGATGCTGTTCTCGCCGTGCTCGTCGACAGTGATCAACGCGGTTCCAGTTGAGGCATCTACACGCCGTAGTAGTGCGTCGACACCTGACTGCTCGAGTGTCGCTGCCAAACGATCGCCGTTCGCATCCACGCCGAGCGATGCTACGAAACGCGTGTGCGCTCCGGCACGAACGGCCGCAATCGCCTGATTGTTGCCCTTGCCGCCAGGATGCTCCGCCGCGTCGAGCGCAAGCACGGTTTCGCCGCCGCCGGGGATGCGCTCAACTCGATACACAAGATCGAGGTTGGCACTTCCCACGACGACGACGGTCACATACGTACGCTAGCAGTGCCCCTTGCGAAGCATGAAAGCGTGCGGCGAGCCGTTCTTCTCGGCGCGGACCGTGAGCACGGACTGCTTCGCAAGTGCGGCGAAATCGTCCGGTGTCACGCTTGACATCCCCACCCGACGCAACTCGGCGTCCGCGGCAATGCCGCGCACGGCGAATGCCACGTCAGGCATGTCATCTGCGTTGTCGTTCGCGTCGCGGAACGCGATCGGGGCTTCCCCATCGTCATCCAACGGCATGATACTCAATATGGCTGTTGCAGCCGCCTCCATGGTCGCATCCCCTACATCGATAACAGTTGACGCCGATGAAGGTGCGGAGTATTCACTGCCAGCCAGGGTAAGCCAGTCTCCGGGTTTCATGGAGTCAATCGTTGTCAAGAGGGCACCTGACAATAGAGGGTCAATGTTCTTCAGCAAAGTCGGGCCTTTCCTGGATACTGAACGTTACTCAACCCCTGCGGTGAGCATAGACCAGTACCTATAACCGCACCAACCCCCCGAAGGGGAGCCGATGAATGCCCTGGCAACGGCCAACCGTGCACGATCTCGCTGGCAGCGAATACCCCGTCCGGGTACCGCTGTCTGACGCTATCCTGAAGACGTGATTGCCGATATCAAGAAGAGGGCGCTGCACCGAGCCCGCATCCTCGAGGGCCAGCTTCGAGGCGTCGAGAAAATGATCGAGAACGAGGATTACTGCATGGACATCATCACGCAGTCTCTTGCCATCCAGAAGTCCCTCGGTTCGCTCAACAAGCTGCTCGTGGAAAATCACCTGCGAACGCACGTCACAGACATGTTCGACGCAGGCGGCAGCGAGCGCGACGAGGCGATCGCCGAACTGCTCAAGGTGTTCGAGCTCTCGAACAACCGCGGATGACCATGGGTGCTGTGCGTTGACTCGGCTGGTGTATGAACGCGGCGACATCACAGCCCAGGTGGTCGACGCGGTCGTGAACGCCGCAAACAGCTCCTTGATGGGTGGCGGCGGTGTGGACGGCGCGATTCACCGCGCGGGCGGCCCTGCGATCCTGGAAGCGTGCAAGGCGCTGCGCGCCGGCGAGTATCGCGACGGACTGCCGACCGGGCAGGCCGTGGCGACGACGGCCGGCCTGCTTCCGGCCAAGCACGTCATCCACGCGGTCGGGCCGGTCTATTCGGCATCGCAGGATCGATCCGAACTATTGGCAAGCGCATATCGGCGGTCCATTTCTGTTGCAGTGTCCATCGGAGCGCGCAGCATTGCGTTCCCGGCGATCTCGGCCGGTGTCTACGGATGGCCGATGGCAGACGCAGCACGCATCGCGGTCTCGACTGTCACGGAGCAGATCCGGCGCACGCCAGACGCACTGGACGTCGTGCGATTCGTGCTGTTCTCGGATGCCGCCCTGCAAGCGTTCGAACACGCCGCGGCGTCATCGGATGGCTGAGATCGTCACTCGGTTGGATAATCGGATGCCTGCAGCGCGGCAGGTGCGTGCCGGTCGCCGTCGTCTTGGGCCGCTGCAACGAAGCACGCCAGAATCCTGGACCATCCTTCTGTGAAGCTGCCGCCGAGGTAACCGCCGGGGAGTGCGCACGCCCGCACCAGTTCGGCCTCGCTCAGGCGATCCCAGCCGCGATGCTCGAGTTCAACGCGAGTGCGGTCTTCGGCCTCTGCCGTGAACGCAATCTCGACCTCCGTCGGGGTGCCGGTCACATTCCACGTCATGCAGAACCGATGCGGCGGATCCCACGCCAGCACCGTTCCCCAATCGTGCTCGCTGGCGTCGTTCCAGGTCTCATAGACTCGGCCACCTACCGCGCGCTCGAAGGTCACGGAACGAACGCGCTCCTCCCCCATCGAGAACGGCGCCAGCGGCCACCACGACCCGATCTCACGCACGAAGACGTCGAAGGTGTGCTCAAGCCCGCTGCGCACCAGGGTCGATTGGCGCACAGGCGGCCGCTCGAGCGGCACGACGTTGGAAGCAGGACTATTCGGCATTCGGATCACTCCGCTCGTTTTCCACAAGAACACGGCCAGCGTCAAGTGACGTCGCCCACATATCGTTGATCAAAGTGCGCAGGGCCGCAAGCCCCTCACGACGCGCAGAGTACAGCCGGCGCGTGCCATCGCGGCGCTCGTTCACGAGACCCGCCCCCTTGAGCGCCGTCAAATGTTGGCTCACCGCCGTTCGCGTGACATCGAATTCGCTTGCGATCTCACCTGCTGCGAGCTCGTCGTGCGCGATCAAGCGCAGAATGGCACGACGGCGCGGCTCGACGAGTGCTCGCCAAACCGCGTCGTCGTCAGGCTGCACCGCTGCGTTTGCGCGCTCGGCGTTCACGCCCACAGGCCAACCGGGTTGCCATCCGGATCGTTCAGGATGGCGAATCTGCCGTAGCCTTCCGGCAGGTCGGTGGGCGGCACCACTCGAGTACCGCCAAGCTCTTCTGCACGCGCCAGGTAGGCATCCAGATCGTCCACTCGCATGTAGATCTTCACGCCGGCGTCTGCCGAGGATTGCGAAGGACCGATTCCGCCACCGATCGACGCGTCGCCGGATTGCGTGTTGATCAGCGCATAGTCGCCCATGGCCTCGTCGGTTTGCACCTTCCAGCCGAACAGCTGCGAGTAGAAGGCGCGGGCTCGCTGGTGATCTGGGCTGGTGATTTCAAACATCGCAACAGGCTGTCCCATGATCCATCCTTTCGTTCGTTTCGGCTAACGTTAGCATTCGCTAACGAATGGTGCAAGCGACAACGTGAATGTGGGCGGGTCCCACTATCTGCGGCCGTGTCGCGACAGATGTTCAGGCGGAATAGGGATCGAACTGCTCATCGGAGGATGACTGCGCACAGTCTCGAGCGCCGGGCGCAGCTCGGTTAGCCACGCGTCATAGCCGGGCGCTGACAGATGCAGAAAGTCATCCGAGTACTCCGGATTCATCGACCCGTCCTCGAGCGCGAACACCGGCCACAAGTCCAAATATTGCGCGCGCACCGTCGGGGCGAACTGCCAGAGATGCCGGTTGATGTCTTTGATCGCTTCGGAATACTCGCTCTCACGCGGAAGCACAGACTGCACGAGCAGATATGCATCGGGCAATCCGCGGCGCAGTTGCACCAAGATCGTCTCCACATTACGCACGATGTACTCGACAGAGCGACGCCAGGCAAGATCGTTCGTGCCGACAAGCAGCACGACCGTGGCAGGCGACAATTCGATCACCTCGGGCAGTCGAGCAATCAACTCGTCTGTTGTGTCGCCGCTCACGCCGAGATTGCGCACAGACTCGCCAGGGAACCATTCGTCCCATTGGCCGAGCGCTGTCAAGCTGTCGCCGAGGAAAGCGATCACGTCTGCCTCGGACATTGCGCCTCCTGCCGTTTAGTGCACTCCCATCATGACCTGCGTGGACGACGCGCACCACCCCCTGGACACGGCTTCGAAGATGGTTCACACCAAGCTCTTGGTGTGCCACACGGTCTTGGTCTCGGTGAATGCGACGATTCGATCGAGCGAGGGCGCCGCAGCATCCTCACCCTGCTCCGGCGGCAGAACTCGTTTGAGCGTGTCGGCTGCCGCGATCTGCAGATCCACCCAATCGAGTTCGCCTGCGCCGGCCAGATCGAGCGCGTTCACGTCGGAGTGCGAGGCAAGCCATGGCGCGATTTCGGCCGCCGACCCGGTCAGGATGTTGACGACACCTGCCGGCACGTCGCTTGTGGCCAAGACCTCAGCCAGGCTGATTGCAGCAAGCGGATGCTCGTGGCTGGCGATCACCACGACCGTGTTGCCAGACACAAGAGCGGGCGCGATGACACTGACCATCCCGAGCAGCGAAGGCGCTTGAGGTGCGACGATCGCAACGACGCCGGTGGGCTCGGGAACGGACAGGTTGAAGAACGGCCCAGAAACCGGGTTGCCGTTCCCGGCAACCTGCACATACTTGTCGGCCCAACCTGCATACCAGACCCAGCGGTCGATCGACTCGTCGACCTGCTCGGCCGCGGCACGCGCATTCACGTCCTCGGATTGCGAGACCTCGTCGATGAACTGGGCCCTGCGGCCTTCCATGAGCTCAGCAATGCGATACAGCACCTGCCCGCGGTTGTATGCGGTCGCGCCCGCCCATCCTGCGAGCGCTCCCCTGGCTGCACGAACAGCGTCTCTCGCATCCTTTCGCGACGCCTGCGCGGCGTTGGCAAGAAAGTTGCCGCCACGACCCGTCACCTCGTAGGTTCTGCCTGACTCGCTGCGCGGAAACTTTCCGTCGATGTAGAGCTTGTAGGTCTTCGGCACTGCAAGTCTGCTCATTTCGCAGTCACCTTCTTCGACTTTCGCGCCTGGGCCGTGACCTGGGCTGCTGCTCGTGATGCAGGCGCCAGGTACGCTGCCAGGCCGTGCCTGCCGCCCTCGCGACCGTATCCCGACTCCTTGTATCCACCGAACGGGCTTGCAGGGTCGAACCGGTTGAATGTGTTCGCCCAGATGACGCCTGCACGCAGTTGGTCCGCGACGGCAAGGATGCGGCTGCCCTTGTCACTCCAGATTCCGGCTGACAA
>DATMTC010000086.1:0-3062 GCA_035565115.1 Microbacteriaceae bacterium
AGTGCGAGGCCGAGCAGGCTGACTGAAAGTCCGACCCAGACCGGCGCGCGGTAACCGAACCCTGCGGCGATCACGACGCCACCGAGGTATGCGCCGAGCGAGTTGCCGATGTTCAGGGCAGAGTGGTTGAGTGCCGCCGCAATCGACTGGCTGTCTCGGGCGACATCCATCAGTCTGGTCTGAATCGCAGGTGAGATCGCAGCGGATGCGCCGCCGACCAGAAATACTCCGGCGAACAGCGCGACAGGTAGTTGGGCGGTGAATCCGAGCCAGATCAAGGCGGCAATCAGCACACAGAAGAACAGCAACATGGTGCGCTGCACACTGCGGTCTGCCATCCATCCGCCGAGCACATTGCCGACCGTCATTCCAAGGCCGACCACCACGAGCGTCAGCGGAACCGCAAGCTCAGGAAGCCCAGCGACGTCGGTGACGATCGGCGCGATATACGTGTACAGCGCGAAGAAACCACCGAATCCGACGGCGCCGACCGCGAGCGCGAACCACACCTGCAACCGGCCGAATGCCCTCAGTTCACGCCGGAAGGTTGCCTTCGGGTTGCCAGGCTGCAGCGGAACGGCGGCAAGCACCGCGACGAACGTGACAGCGAAGATCGCGGCGACCACGAGGTACGCCGCCCGCCATCCGGCCTGCTGACCGAGCCAGGTGATGCTCGGCACACCGATCACGTTGGCGATGGTCAGGCCAGAGAGCACGAACGCAACGCCCCTGCCGCGCTTGCCTGGACCCATGAGGGATGCGGCGACCAAGGATGCGATGCCGAAATATGCGCCGTGCGGCAGACCGCAGATGAAACGGGCGAGAAGTACCAGTCCGAACGTCGGTGCGAGCGCCGACGCGATTGTGCCGAGCGTGAACGTGATGAGCAGTCCGAGCAGCAGCCGTTTGCGCGGCCATCGCGCCGCTAACGCTGCGATGGTCGGCGCACCGACGACCACTCCGAGCGCGTAGGCAGAGATCAGCAGCCCTGCCTGCGCGTTGGCGTCAGCGTGCGATGTTGCGTAAAGCGCAGGCAGCAGATCGTGCGCAAGGTTCGGGAGCAAACCCATGGCAACGAACTCGGTGGAGCCGATGCCGAACCCGCCAAGGGCCAGCGCGAGCAGGGCAAGACGAGTTCGGGCCGGCGACAACTGCGTCGGCCCGTCGGTGGGAGGGGTCATACGCTCATCGTACGGTTCAACCGCGCGAGAATCGAATCGATTCGATCAATTCTCCGCGCGAGCCTGAAGCGCCTGTTCGAGGCGGTCGACCTTGCCGGTCAGCTCGCCGGTGTGGCCCGGCCGGATGTCTGCCTTCAACACGAGGGAGACACGGTTGCCGTATGCGCCGACGGCCTCGGTCGCCCGCTTCACAACGTCGAACACCTCATCCCACTCGCCCTCGATGGTCGTGAACATCGAATCCGTGCGATTCGGCAACCCCGACGCGCGCACAACCTCGACGGCGGCTGCGACGGCGTCGTGCACGGATCCGTCGGCATTCCCTGCACCGCCTGGTGAGACGGAGAACGCAACTAGCATGGTCATTCCTTTCGATCTTCGATTTCTGCATACGGCGCAGATTCTGTAGACAGCACCGATGCGCGCTCGAACTCGGCAACGGCATCCTGGTTGAGCGTTTCCGCCGAGTCTGGGCTGCGCCACAGCAACCAGAGCGCGCATCCGAGCACGACGAATTCCATGACGTTCCTGATGGTCAGAATGCCAAGCATGAACGGATTCGGGTTGCTGTACAGCAGCCAGACGTACAGGTACGGGTAAACGAGCTGGGTCAGTGCTGCCGTGATGCCGACCAGGATCGCAGGCGTTCTGAAGTGTTTGCCGTTGCACACGAGGCCGAGGATCACCGGCGCGGCCAGCCATGCGATGTATTGCGGCGAGCCGACCTTGTTGAACGCGATCAGCGTTGCAACGAGCGCGAGTGACAGCGGCGGCAGCACGACAAGAGCAGGCGCGCCGCGGTATGTCGCCCTGATGCCGAACATCAGCACAATGACGACCGCGATCGCCAGAAGCGGTGTCATCAGTGCGATCGCGGTGTCGATTCCCGGCCCGGTGACCTGAAAGGTCAGGATGTTCCTGTCGTAATACACGAAGCTGCCCGGTTGGTGCGCTGCCGCCGACCACATCCACGGCAGGCTGATCGGAGCCTCGATCTGCAGACCCCTGCCGGTCTGCTGGGTGACGAAACTGAACAGGTTGCTCGCCCCGCCGAACGTGAGCACCAGGATAACCACGACCAGGCTCGTCGCAAAGACGGCCAACAGCATCCGCCACCTGTCGCGGCTGACCACGAACACGGCGCCGATGAGCGCGGCCGGCCAGACTTTGATCCACGTGGCGACGGCGAGCAGTACCGCGGCAACACGTGGACGGGTGTGCAGCCAGAGCAGTGCCGCGACGACGATCGCCACGGAGACGGCATCCAGTCGGGCGATCGCGATCGGTCCGAGCAACACCAGGAACCCCAGCCACCACCAAGCGGCTGCGGTGGCGCGACGGCCGCGGTTGACCGTGAGAACAGCGAACGCCGCCGCGTCGAACAGCAACACCATCGTGAGCCAGCCGCCGGCATACTGCGCAGCGCCGACGAGCAGTGGCACCATGACGGGAATGAGAGCCAGCGGCGGATACACCCACGGCGCCGTGATCCCGACGACCGCCATACCGGTCTCGGCCTGCTGCGCCCACGGTTTGTATACCAGTGTCACATCGCCAAGCGGCAGGCCGTCTGCGTTCAGGCACAACCAGCCGAGCCAGATGTGCACGACGAGGAATGCGATCCACATAGCGATCGGATGCCGTGCCGCCGCGGCGACCGCCTCACGAGTCGGCGTCCGTTCGGTCGCGTGCGTGTGCGCGGTATCGGACGCCATGCCCACCATCGTACTGGGACACCAAACTCTCTCATCCCTTCGTTAGCAGCGCCGCGATCGTCGCAGGCACCGCCTCAGCAACATCCAGCGCAGCGATCGGGCCGCCCGCTGATGCTCGCTCGGCCGCAAGACCGTGGATGGCAGCCGCGCTCGCGCCCAGCCGCAC
>DATMTC010000087.1:0-56468 GCA_035565115.1 Microbacteriaceae bacterium
GCCGAGCCGTCAGGATGCCGCAGCACGGCAAGCGGAAGACCGTCAGGGTCGAGAACGGGGTAACTCTCTTGTTGCCACCCGTCTGGCGAGATCGACTGGCTGAAGTAGCCGGACCGGTAAAACAGGCCGACGCCGGTCAACGGCACTCCGAGATCGGATGCGCTCTTCAAATGGTCGCCGGCCAGAATGCCGAGCCCGCCTGAATACTGCGGCAGGGCGGCAGCGATGCCGAATTCGGGTGAGAAGTATGCGATCGAACCTGGCGCGTCTTCCAACGACTGGTACCACCGCGGTTCGGAAATGTACCTGTGCAGCTCGTCGCGCAGCGAGTTCGCCCAGTCGACGAACCCCTGATCTGCCGCAAGCTCGTTCAACCGCTCCGGACTGACCTCTCCGAGAAGCGCAACGGGATCGCCGAGCGTTGCCTGCCACACATCGTGCGAAATGTGTTTGAACAGTTGACGGGTGGGTTCGTGCCACGACCAGCGCAGATTCGCAGCGAGTTCTTCAAGCGCCTGCAGCGCGCCAGGGATGACGGCGCGCACGGTAAATCGACGAATTGCCTTCACTCGCGCAACCCTAGTCGAGCGTCGTGCACGAATCGAAAACCACTCGGCTAAATCTTGCGATGCAACGGGGCGACAGCACCGGCCATAGACGCTACGGTCGAAGGGTGGCAGATGCGAACGACCAGTATGTTCCAAAGATCGGCAGAATCCCGGTTCTCGCCGTGACCCCGGCCGTCGACAACGGACGGTGGCCGGCGAAGGCGTTCGCAGGCGAAGTCGTTCCATTCGGCGCAACGGCCTTCCGCGAGGGACACGACCTGATCGGCGTTGAATTGCTTCTTGACGCGCCAGGCGGCGAACGTTCCTCTCACCGCATGACCTCGGTCGCTGAAGGCACAGACAGCTGGCGAACGCTCGTGCAGCTTGACACGCAAGGCGTGTGGCGTTTTCGGGTGCGTGCGTTTGCCGACGACTACGCCACCTGGCTGCACGACGCCGAGTTGAAGGTGCCGGCCGGAGTCGATGTCGAGCTCATGTTCACGATCGGATCCGGCATGCTGACGGCCGCATCGAAGGACCAGCAGCGTAGCACGTCGCAGCGGCGATTCCTCGCTTCGTCGGCCAAATCGGTCAGCGACGCGACACGCACGCCGGTCGAGCGCCTGTCGGCGGCGAGCGACCAGCGACTGCTCGGCATGCTCGCCGAACAGCCGATCACCCGGCTGTCGTCAACGTCTGACGAGCACAGCATCGTCGTCGAACGCGCCAGGGCAGGCGTCGGTTCCTGGTACGAATTCTTTCCACGCTCCGAGGGCGCCAAGCGCAAGGCGGACGGTTCGTGGACATCCGGCACCTTCCGCAGCGCGGCAAAGCGGTTGCCCGAGATCGCAGCGATGGGGTTCGACGTCGTTTACCTGCCGCCCATCCACCCGATCGGTCGCACAGGAAGGAAGGGCCCGAACAACACGTTGGATGCCGGCGAACACGACCCAGGTTCGCCATGGGCCATCGGGTCGGCCGACGGCGGGCACGACGCCATCCACCCCGAGCTCGGCCGGGAGAAGGACTTCGCGTTCTTCATCGGCAAGGCGACTCAGGCCGGCCTCGAGGTCGCGATCGATCTCGCACTTCAGGCATCCCCGGATCATCCGTGGGTCACCGAGCATCCCGAGTGGTTCACCACCCTGCCGGATGGCTCAATTCAGTTCGCGGAGAACCCGCCCAAAAAGTATCAAGACATCTATCCGGTGAACTTCGACAATGATCCGCTCGGCATCCGTGCTGAGGTGCTGCGGATCGTGCGTCACTGGATCGACCGTGGAATCCGCATCTTCAGGGTCGACAACCCGCACACGAAGCCGCTCGACTTCTGGGAGTGGCTGATCCACACGGTGGGCGCGGAGCATCCGGATGTCGTGTTCCTGGCCGAGGCGTTCACCCGACCCGCCGTGATGCAGACGCTGGCCAAGGTGGGTTTCCAGCAGTCCTACACCTACTTCACCTGGCGGAACACCAAAGTGGAGCTTGAAGAGTTCCTCGACTCGATTGCGACGCAGACCGCCGACTTTCTGCGGCCGAACCTGTTCGTGAACACGCCGGACATCCTGACCGAATACCTTCAGTTCGGAGGGCCGGCCGCATTCAAGATCCGTGCGGCAATAGCAGCGACCGCCGCACCGACCTGGGGTGTGTATTCCGGATATGAGCTTTTCGAGAACGTCGCACGAAGCGGTGCTGAGGAATACATCGACAACGAGAAATACGAGTATCGGCCGCGCGACTATGCGCGCGCCGCGTCGCTCGGACTCTCGCTTTCGTCGTACCTGACCATGCTTAACGAGGCGCGCAACGCGCATCCAGCGCTGCGTCAGCTTCGCAATCTGACACTGCAGTACAGCGACGACGACGCCATCCTGGTGTACAGCAAGGCGCTCGAAGGCCGGTTCACCCGCAGCGGCAAGCCAGACGCGATGATCATCGTGGCCAACGTCGACCCGCACTCGGTGCGCGAGACCATCGTTCACCTCGATCTTCCAAGCATCGGGTTGCCGCTCGGCGCCCGGTTTGAGGTCAAAGACCTCGTCAGCGGCGCAAAGTGGACCTGGGGTGCCGACAACTACGTGCGGCTTGACGCGTTCGCCGAACCGGTGCATATCCTCCATGTGAAACAGGTGCAATCATGACGTCGATCCCAGAAGGCGCAGCAGCGCTGGCAGCCCCGGAGCTTTCGGACGACGTGCTTGCCGCCGTGGCAGCCGGCGTGCATCACGACCCGCACGCCGTGCTCGGCCAGCACCTGGTGGCGGCCGATGGCATCCGCGACCGGGTCACGGTCATTCGCGCGCTACGCCCGTTGGCCGATGCTGTGACAGCGGTTCTCAGCACGGGCGCTCGCGTGTCACTCGGTCACGTCGGACACGGCATCTGGCAGGGCGTGCACGTGCTCGGCCTGGCGGATTACCTGATCGAAGCGCGCTACCCAGGTGCACCGGTCTGGAGCGCAGACGATCCATACCGGTATGCGCCGTCGATCGGCGAACTCGACCTTCACCTGATCGCCGAGGGACGTCATGAGCGGCTGTGGGATGCGCTCGGTGCACACTACCGGTCGCACGCGGGCGTCACCGGAACGGTCAGAGGAACATCGTTCACGGTCTGGGCTCCGAATGCGCGCGCTGTGCGGGTGATCGGCGATTTCAACGATTGGGACGGCTCGCGCAACGCAATGCGCAACATGGGCGCGAGCGGTGTGTGGGAGCTCTTTCTGCCGGCCGTCGAGCCTGGGGCGGTCTACAAGTTCGAGATCCTCGGCGCTGAAGGCCAGTGGCTACGCAAGGCCGACCCGATGGCCAGGCTGGCCGAGAAACCGCCTGCGACCGCGTCCGTCGTGGTCGACAGCGCATACAGCTGGCAGGATGCCGCCTGGCTGGCCGAGCGAGACTCCCACGACCCACACGACCGTCCGATGAGCGTCTACGAGGTGCACTTCGGGTCGTGGCGACCAGGGCTGTCGTATCGGGATGCCGCCGATCAGTTGATCGAGTACGTGGGCGAACTCGGATTCACGCACGTCGAGTTCATGCCGCTCGCCGAGCATCCATTCGGTGGTTCATGGGGTTACCAGGTCACAGGCTATTACGCTCCGACAAGCCGCTTCGGGCATCCAGATGATCTGCGCTACCTGATCGACCGGTTGCACCAGGCAGGCATCGGCGTGCTCATGGACTGGGTGCCAGGCCATTTTCCGAAAGACGAGTGGGCGCTGGCCAGGTTCGACGGTGACGCGCTGTATGAGCACGCCGACCCGAGGCGGGGCGAGCAGAAGGACTGGGGAACGCTGGTCTTCAACTTCGGCAGAAGTGAAGTGCGCAACTTTCTGGTTGCCAACGCGCTCTACTGGCTCGAGGAGTTCCACGTCGACGGTCTGCGGGTAGACGCTGTCGCATCCATGCTCTACCTGGACTATTCGCGATCAGAAGGCGAATGGCTGCCGAACATCCACGGAGGCCGTGAGAACCTCGAAGCGATCTCGTTCTTGCAGGAGGCCACAGCAACGGCGTACAAACGCAACCCGGGCATCGTGATGATCGCTGAGGAATCAACCAGTTTCAGCGGAGTGACAGCCCCGACCGTGAGCGGTGGGCTCGGTTTCGGCCTGAAATGGAACATGGGCTGGATGCACGACTCGTTGCAGTACATGCAGGAAGATCCGATGTACCGCGCATATCACCACAGCGAGATCACGTTCTCGTTCGTGTACGCATTCAGCGAGAACTTCCTGCTGCCGATCAGCCACGACGAGGTCGTGCACGGCAAGGGCTCCCTGCTCACGAAGATGCCTGGCGACCATTGGCAGCAGTTGGCGAATGTTCGCGCATACCTCGCGTTCATGTGGGCTCACCCTGGCAAGCAGCTGCTGTTCATGGGCCAAGAGTTCGGTCAGCCGAGCGAGTGGAGCGAAGAACGCGGACTCGACTGGTGGATTCTCGATCAGCCGACCCACCGTGGCCTGTTCGACCTGGTGCGCGAACTCAACAGGTTGTACGCGCAGAACCCCAGCCTGTGGCGCTACGACAACGATCCGCGCGGCTTCGAATGGCTCGACGGCGGTGACGCCAAAAACAATGTGGTCGCGTTCCTGCGCTGGGATGACGGCAACCCGATCGCCGTCATCATGAACTTCTCCGGTGTGCCGCACGCCGGATACCGGG
Source organism: Microbacteriaceae bacterium (assembly GCA_035565115.1). Lineage (GTDB taxonomy): Bacteria > Actinomycetota > Actinomycetes > Actinomycetales > Microbacteriaceae > Rathayibacter_A. Next base: position 4,721 of record DATMTC010000087.1, read on the forward strand.
TCGGCCTGCCATTCGCAGGCGAGTGGGAGGAACTGCTGAACACGGATGCCGCCGAATACGGCGGCTCAGGCGTCGGCAACCTGGGCGGTGTGACCGCGACGAACGAGCCGTGGGCCGGGCGGTCTGCCTCGGCCGAGCTCACCCTGCCGCCGCTCGGTGGCCTCTGGCTGCGCCCTCGCGCTCGCTGAGCCTGTCGAAGCGCCGCTCAGTACAGCAAGCTGGTCAACCTGGCACGGGCACGTGCCACGCGCGGGTCGTCTGTTCCGACGATCTCGAAGTAGTCGAGCAGCCGCTCACGAACGCGATTCTTGCCGTCTGAATCGAGCTTAGGGAACAGACCGAGCAGCCGATCGAATGCATCATCGACGTGTCCGCCCGAGACATCCAAATCGGCGACGTCGAGCCCGGCATCCAGACTCGTCGGGTTCTCGGCAGCCACCGACCGGATCTGATCGGCCGAGCGCGAGTTCAGCCGAGCGAGCAGACTGACCTGCGCCAGTCCCGCCACGGCCTGGCTGTCGCGAGGATCTTGGGCGATCGCAGTCTTGTATGCGGCGATCGCGGCACCGTAGTCACCGCGCTCGATCGCGTCATACGCCTCCTGGTGCAACGGGGGCAGTGGCTCTGGCTCCGCCTCCTGCGGCGTCTGGGATTCCTCACCCGTCGCATCCACGTTCGCGCGTCCCGTTACACCGTTCTGAGCGGCAAGCGCGAGCACCTGCTCGAATACGTCACGCACCTGCTGCTCTGGAATGGCTCCGGTGAACAACGCGACAGGGCGACCGCCGATGAGTGCGGCGACTGTCGGAATCGACTGCGCCTGGAAGGCCTGGGACAGCTGTGGGTTCGCATCGACATCCACCTTGACAAGCACGAGCCTGCCCGCGTATTCGGCAACGAGCTTCTCGAGAATCGGCGACAGCTGCTTGCACGGTTCACACCACGTCGCCCACAGGTCGACGATGACAGGAACAGACGAGGAAAGATCGAGGAACTGCGAAAAATTGGTGTCGGTTCCGTCGAACATGAGCGAGGGCAACTGTTGATTGCCTGCAGGCGCTTGATTCGGATCCGGTCGGTTGACCAGTGCTGAGAGGTCGACGGCGCCGCGCAATCCGGCGCCCGGGATTCCCGCACCGTTCGATCCACCTTGGGACGTTGGGTCAGTCATCACAGTTCCTTCGCAGAGATCGGGGCCTGGGAGAAGCCGAGCAGCCGAATTTGGTCTTTCGAGTCGGCAGGCGGCACATAAAACAGTAGCTGGTAACCGTAGGTCGTCGCCAAACCTGTTGTGCTCTCGTCCACGCCTGTCATGGCGGCGGTGACACTGCCCGCGCCGACCTTTGCCCCGTCTTCGACCGGTTTGACCGTTGCCGTCTCTGTGACACTCGTGGCAACGAGCGCCCCTGACTGGTTGGTCGCCATCGCGACCGGCTGACCGGATGCCTTCCCAGCCGTGTACGCGAGCGTCGCCGTTGTCGGAAGGTCCGCAATCTGCTTCGCCTTGTAATCGGCGCCTACCTGCTTGCTGAGGCCATCCGTCTTCTCGTCGAACATCGACGCGTACTTGCTCTTCGCGCCGTTCAGCAGCACGTCGCTGTAGGCCTCACCCAGTTTCTCCGGCGCGATGCGCAACAGTTTCGAGTTCGGCGGAACAACGGATGCTCCGATGTTGACCGGCGCAAGATCGGGCACCTTCGCGTCGGCCTGCAGCGAAATGGCGTACTCGACCTGATAGTTGTCTCGCGGCGTCTCCTGCGTCATGACCAGGTCGAGGGGTGCTGACTTCTCGTTGGCCTTGTCGCGCACGACGGCGCTGACCACGCGGGGCCACGAATCCGTCGCTTGCGGCAGTGCGACGACCATCGCGAAGTCTGCCGGCACCGGCTGCAGCGCTGCAGCGTCGGTCTTCTTCGCGCGGATCGCGTAGTTCGCTTTGCGGGCGTCCAGTGCCGGGCCGGTGAAGCGGGTGCTGAGCAGATTGGCATCGAGCTTCGAATCGGCCTGCGTGGTGAGCGTCGCGATGCGGGTGACGATGTCATCCAGCTGCGGGGCCGTGACAGCGGGAGGCGGTGCTTCCTTTCCCTGCCCGGGCAAGTCGGTGGCCAGCGGGGTGACGGTAGCCGATGGCGTCGGCTTCGCACCGAAATTCGGCCAATACTCGGCAGAGCACCCCGAGAAAAGCAGTGAACCGACGATGACAACCGGAACGACGATGACTCGGCGCCGGATGGAGCGCCTGCCCTTGCCTGACTCGAGTGCCCCGGTCGGCTTGTACCGAGGAGACTTGGGAAGCTTCGGCATCTTGGGGCCCCCCGTTCGACGAGGACCGCGGGCACGCCGCATGCCTCGCAGCGCGAACAGATACAGGATGAGGCCGACGATGAGCAGGATGCCGCCGCCCACGATCAGAGGTCCAGACCATGGAGTGGAGTCGTCGAGCGGCCACACCAGCTCGATGGAGTTCGGCGCCGGCGCTGTTCCGTCACTTGCGATGATCACGCTGATCGAGTCTGGAACGTTCATCTTCGTGATCGCAGAGTCCTCGCCGACAAACTGCTCAAGCCACAGATCCGAACCGATCGGATTCGGGCCGGCCTTCTTGGACGATGTGCCCGCCGAGCCCTTCTGGCCGTCAGCGGACGCGGTTGGCGTCGGCGTGGGTGTCGGCGTTTCGGTCGGCGCGGGCGTCGAATCGTCGTCTGTGCCGGACTTCGCGGTCACAAGGTGCGAGCCAAGCGAGTTGCTTGCGGCCTTGTATGTGATCCGCGAATACGGTTCGTCGCCCAGCCACGCCTTCACGTCGGCCGTGCGACCGTATGCCACGAACGACTTCTTCGCTCCGCTGACCAACAGGGTCTGCTGACCGGGGTGCGCGTTCAGCACCGCGCCGTCTATCACGGTGAACGGCGCAGACCCTTTCACCGTTGTCGATGCGACGAGTGTGCTTGGCGCCGCCCACACCGTGCGTTGCGCAATTCCGACTCCAATGAGAGCCGCGGCAACCACGAAAGTCACAATGGCGAGAACGAAACGCACGAACACTCCTCCTGCGTTGCCGGTCCACCCACGTCAAGCACGGCAACAATCAAAGACAGTCAACAATACCGGTGCCATCCTGGGAGGGGCATCACAGCACGCTGAGCCCACAGGCAGATGCACCGAGCACGCCGCGCCGCTAAGATCGGATCAGCCTGCAGGCTAGCCGAACCTGCGTTCCCCTAAAACCCCCAACATACGGGAGAGGTATCCAGTGCCCACCGACGAGACAGAGTTCACCCAGGTCTTCCGCGGATACGACAAGGAAGAGGTCGATTCGGCCCTTCAAGACTTGCGTCGCGAACTCATCAAGGCCAACACGCAGGGCGCTGAGTCAGCCAAAGAGATCAAACGGCTGAACGCCAGGATCGAAGAGCTCAACGCCGAGATCGAAGAAGTCGGCTCGCCCACCTTCTCTGGGCTTGGAACCAAGCTCGAGAACACGCTGCGGGTCGCAGAAGAGCAATCGACGCGGATGATCGCGCAGGCAGACATCGACGCCGAGAAACTGCGCAGCGCTGTGCAGGCCGAGATCGAGAAGTCCCGCCGTGCAGCCGCCGAACAGGCCGACAGGGTGCTGGCCGACGCGCATGCCAGGGCAGAGACAACGGTGCAGGATGCGCAGATCGAAGCGCACGAGATCGTTGCGAAGGCCAAGCAGCTCGAAGAGCAGATGAAGCAGGATGCGTTGCGTGAAGCCGCAGCGATCCGCGGCGCAGTCGCTACCGAGGCCGCCGAACTGCGCGCGACGAGCAAGCGCGAATCGGCTGCCGTTCGCGCTGAAGCCGAGCGTGAAGCCGCCGAGATCAAGGTTGTGGCGGCCAGAGAGGCTGAAGAAGCCCGCGCAGCAGCAGAGGGTTTGAACGCTGAGACAGCACAGACCCGCGCGGCCGTCGCTCGTGAGCTCGACCAGAAGCGTGCTGCGTTGAAGGATGAACTGGAGAAGGCCCGGCTGGCCCTTGCCCAAGAGACCGAGCAGGCTCGGCTGGACGCAACGGCGGATGCGAAGCAGGCGCGGATCGACCTCGCCAACGAGATCGAGCAGGGTCGTGCAGGCATTGAGCGCGAAATCGAGCAGCGGCGAGCCGACCTCGACAATGAGCTGAGCACGCGGCGCACGGAGTTCGACAGCGCGGCAGAGAAGTCGCGCATCGCTCTGGCTGAGGAACTGGCTCAGACACGCAAAAAGGCGACAGCGGAGATCGAACGCGGCTTGCGGCAGGCTGAACAAGCTCGCATCGACCTCGACGTCGAACTGAAGGCCCAGCGGGATCAGGCCGAGAAGGAACACCTCAGCAACCATCAGGAGGCTGTCGCACAGACCCAGCGCTACCTCGACGACGCCAATCATCAACTCGCCGAAGCGATTCGTCGCACGACGCTGGCGCGCGAAGAGGCGGACTCCGTCGAGGCGGATGCTCGTGCCGAGGTCAAGGCAGCACGCAAAGATGCAGAGGTCACGGCAGCTCAGATTGTGCGCAGCGCCGAGGACCGTGCACGCGAGATCATCGAGGAAGCCGACGAGCGCACCAGAAAGCTCGTGTCGGATGCCGAAGAGCGGCTCTCGCAGATTAAGATCGAGCGCGAGGCTGTCGCCGGGTACTTCGAGTCCCTGCGCGGTGTTCTCACTCAGGCGGAACAGGTGACAGCAGAAAACGCGTGAGAACCACAATCCGCAGGGGGAAAAACGGGTGAAGATTCAAAACGCGTTCCGCGTCGGCCTGGTAGGCACGCTCGGCGTTGGACTCGGCGTGCTCATCCTGACGTCGGTCGTCGCCTTGTCGACCATCCTCACCTACATCGGGGCCGCGCTGTTCATCGCACTGGGTATCGAGCCGATTGTTGCGTTCCTCGAGCGTCGGAAGCTTCCGCGCTGGGCAGCGTTGCTGATCGTGCTCGCCGCCCTGCTCGGATTTCTGGCGCTGCTCATCTGGATGATCGTGCCGATCATCATCGACCAGTCGACTCAGCTGGTCAAGGAGGTCACGCGGTTCGTCAACTCCGGCAAGGCCGTCGATTGGTATGAGGGGCTGAAAGACCAGTTCCCCGCCATCGACTTCGACAGCGCACTGCAACAGGCATGGGACTACGTGCAGAAGAACGTCGGCGGGATCACCGGCGGTATCGTGCAGGCCGGCGTCGGTATCGTCAGCGGGTTCTTCGGCGTGGTCATCGTCTTGATCCTTACGCTGTACTTCGTGGCATCGCTCAACAACATCAAGCGTGCCACCTACCAGTTGGTGCCTGCATCGCAGCGCGCGCGGTTCTCCGACCTCGCGGAACAGATCAGCGACTCGGTTGGCAAGTACGTGATCGGGCAGGTCGCACTTGCTCTGTGCAACGGCATCCTGAGCGCCATCTTCCTCACGATTATCGGCGCACCGTTCCCTCTGCTGCTGGCCGTGATCGCGTTCATGTTCTCGCTGATCCCGCTCGTTGGAACGATCACAGGCTCTGTCATCATCGTGCTGCTGTCGCTGCTGCTCGCGTCACCGCTCACCGCGCTGGTCGCTGCGATCTGGTACGTGATCTATATGCAGATCGAGGCATACGTTCTCAGCCCCAACATCATGAACCGTGCCGTATCGGTGCCGGGCGCAGTCGTCGTGATCGCGGCGCTCGCCGGAGGATCGCTTCTGGGCATCCTCGGTGCGCTGATCGCCATACCCGTTGCGGCATCGATGCTGTTGATCATCAAACAGGTTGTGATCCCCAGGCAGAACGAGCTTTAGCCTGCCGCGTACTCGGTCGGCAACGGAAGCGCAGACGGGTTGACAACGTTCACGATCTCGGTGAGCACCCGGTAGGTCAGCTTCTCCCCCACCCAGAGATGTTTGCCTCCTTCCACACCGACGATGTGCGCGTGAGGCACGACAGCGAACCGCGACCGCGCTTCTTCCGGCCGCAGATAGTCGTCGAACTCTGGCACGATCACAATGAACGGCCGTGGGTCATCCGCCCAGGCTCGCAGATCGGCTTCACTCGCCCTGTGCAACGGTGGTGAGAGCAGGATGACGCCATCGACGGCGAGCTGCCTGCCGTACTTGATCGCAAGCTCGGTGCCGAACGACCAGCCGACCAGCCACGGATGCGGCAGCTTCCTGTTCTGCACGAACTCCATGGCCGCGGCCACGTCGTGCTGCTCCGCGACTCCGTCATCGAAACTGCCCTCACTGGTTCCTCGCGCTGATGATGTTCCACGCGTGTTGAATCTCACGACCGCCAGGTCGGCCAATTCTGGGAGCCTGGCTGCCGCCTTGCGCAGAATGTGGGAGTCCATGAACCCACCAGCCGTCGGCAACGGATGCAGCGTCACCAGGGTTGCCGCCGGCTCCTTGCTCTCCGGCACGGCCAGCTCGCCGACCAGTGTGAGGCCATCTTCGGTGAGCAATTCGATGTTCTGTCGGCGCGCTGGAAGCTCGATGCCGCCCCTGATCGGGGCCGGTCTAGTCGGATTGCTGCTGTCCATTCAGCTGATCTTCCAGCAGTGCGTGTGCCAGTGTCGGCGCGCGGCGATGTCTGCGCCGTCGCCGAGGATGCCGTCCGCCCGCCACGCGACGATGTGGGCAACGCCTGGCGAAACCTCCAGCTCGCAGCCGGGGCAGATGTAGATCTTGGTCGCCTGCTGGGAAGAAACTGGCTGCACATTCCAGGTTGACCCTCGCCTGTGTTCAGTCCTTCGCCACCCAGACGCGAGATGCTCCAACGACAGTTCGTCGGTGGCGGAGGGGAGCTTCCGCCCACGAGGTCGGTTGCTGCGCGGCATGCATCAATTCTAAGAGGTCGGCCACGCAGAGCGGGTCAGTACCAGCCGGAGGACTCGGAGTGCGCCCACGCGCCACACGGCGACCCGTAGCGACCGTTCACGTAACCGAGGCCCCAGTTCACCTGTGTGACGAAGTTCGTCTGCCAGTCGGGGCCGGCACTGGCCATCTTGCTGCCAGGCAGCGCCTGCGGAATGCCATACGCACCGCTCGACGCGTTGTACGAATACACGTTCCAACCAGACTCGCGGTTCCACAGCGCAACGAGGCAGTTGAACTGATCCTGCCCCATCCCCTGCGCCTGCAGGGCGCTCAGCGCGTATGCCTGGGCACTGCCAGGATCCGGGGTTCCAACTGCGGGGGCTCCCCCGCCACCATCCGAGGAGTCGCTGTCATCCGTGGTCGTCGCCACGGGTGGAGGAGGGGGCGGCGGCTTCGGCTTCTCTTTGACCGTGTATGCCTCACGCGACACCGTGTTGCTGTATCCGCTCGCCACGGCGAGTTCTTGAATGGGCTGCCCGTTGAACCGGTCGGCGTTGCCGACCTTGAAGTCCGGCGACGCTGTCGCGCCGGAGTACGGGTCGACGATGTTCACGAGGAAGAAGCCGATGGCTGCCAAGAACGCCACGCCGACGAAGAACGGCCGTGACTTGGAGTGGGGTCTCCGATTCGTTGCCCGCGCCTGCTCCGGCTTTGTAACGGCCTGCTCCGGCTTTGTAACGGGTGTCACGTCTCTCTGATGTCTACCCACGATCACAAAACCATAACGAACAATGGGGGTCGAAAGCAAAAACCGGGCATCGACACTCAGCGAACCGCCAGCATCACGTCGGTCACACTGTCCAGGAGCAGATCGACCTGAACCTCGCGATAGCCGTGTCGTTGTGGCCGGAACACCACGGTGCGCACCTCTTCGACACTCACCGGTTTGCCGTCTTGAAAGTAGCGCATCAGACGCGTGGAGAACCGATCGACGTCTGAGCGGTTATAGCCCTGGGAAAGCACGCCTGCCCGCTGAAACTTCTCGCCGGCGGGGCGTCCCAGCCGATTGATGATCACCTGGGCGGTCGTCCTGGCTTCTTGCAGCCACTGCTGTTCTCCCGCCGCAGCCTTGGCATCTTCACGTTCACGCGCCGCAAACGCGTCTTCAAGCCGTTCCAAGGCCGCATCGACGTGCCCCGTCGAGTACCCGCCGCGTTGCATCGCGAACGCGGTGCGGCGGATGTCTGCTGAGCTCAGCGAATGTCCGGCGTCTTGCGACCCGTTGTATGCGTCTCGCGCCTTCGCGAGAAACGCGTCGACCTGTCTCACGTCATAGCCGAGCCTGGACTTACGGGTTGTCGGGAAAGTGCTCACCGCCCCATTGTGCCAAATCACTTCGCGAATATCAGGAACAACGCGAACGCGGCAACTGCCGAAGGCAGGATGGAATCAAGCCGATCGAGGAATCCGCCGTGGCCAGGCAACCATGAGCTCATGTCCTTGACGCCGATGTCGCGCTTGATCAGCGATTCGGTGAGATCACCCAGCGTCGCCGTCAGCAGCATGACGGCGCCGAAGATGAGGCCGAACCACCACGGCTGTTGCAGCATGAACACGCTGAGAATGACGCCGGCAACCAGCCCGGCAAGCGCCGCACCGGCAAAGCCCTCCCAGGTCTTCTTCGGGCTGATGGTCGGCGCCATCGGGTGTTTGCCGAACAACAGCCCACTGGCATATGCGCCCGTGTCTGTCGCAACGACGAGAATGATGAACGCAAGCGTCCACCACTGTCCCCCGGGCTTTTCAAGCAGCAGGATCGCGAAGCTGGCGAGAAAGACGACGTAGACCTGGATCATCGTGATCGCGCCGAGGTCCCGCCGCAGCCCGCGTGTGGCCGGCCTGCGTCCGGGAATAGCCGCGAGAATCAGCCGCCATATCCAGCACAACAGGATGCCTGAAGCAATCGAGATCAACTGGCCGTTCTCCTGCCAGAAATACACGGCAGGCACGATGGCAACGGCAGAGACGATCGTGGGTATGCGCGGAATGTCGTAGCCGGCCGTACGCAGCGCTTGCGTGAGCTCGAACGCGGCGAATGCGGCGCTGGCGGCAGCAACCACCATGAAAATCTCTTTGATGAATACCAGGCTCACCAGCAACACGGCGCCGAACGCAAGACCGATCAGAATTGCGAGAATCAGGTTGCGTCCGGTTCGCGCCTGAATACGCTCTGTCGTCGCATCCAGCTGGGCGCGACGAGCCTGCATCTGGCGTTCGATATCGGCCCGTGTCGACTTCATCTGCTCACGGAACTCCGCGCGAGAACCCGGTCCGTGCCGCGAACGTCCTGGGGGCCCTGTCACAGGCTCTGGCGGCTCCTCGGACATGATCGCCTATACCTCGAGCAGTTCGGCTTCCTTGCGCACCAGTGCCTCATCGACGGCATCCACATGGCGCTTGGTGACCTGTTCGAGCTCCTTCTCTGCTCTGGCGACCTCGTCGTCCCCGACCTCGGACTTGAGCCCGTCGAGCTCGTCCTTGGCCTTGCGACGGATGTTGCGAATCGAGACACGGGAGTCTTCCGCCTTGCCGCGGACGATTTTGACGTATTCCTTGCGACGATCCTCGGTCAACTCGGGCATCGTGACGCGGATGATGGTGCCATCGTTGTTCGGTGACGCCCCCAGGTTCGGGGTTGCGACGATGGCCTTCTCGATCTCTTTCAGAGCGGTCTTGTCGTACGGCGTGATGACAAGGGTGCGCGCTTCAGGGTTCTGCAGTGAAGCCAACTGAGCGAGCGGAGTCGGCGACCCGTAGTAGTCGACCAGGATCTTCTGGAACAGCTGCGGATTTGCCCGCCCAGTGCGGACCGTGGCGAAATCTTCCTTTGCGGCCTCAACGGTCTTCGTCATGCGTTCGGCGGCGGCCGACAGTACATCCGCGATCACGGTTACTCCTTCGAATCGATTGGATCCAGCTTAGTTTGACACCAGCGTGCCGAGCGCTTTGCCGAGTATGGCAGCGGTGACGTTGCCGCTTGGTTCCATTCCGAACACCTGCATCGGCATCCCGTTGTCCATGCACAGGCTGAATGCCGTCGAGTCGACGACCTTGAGTCCCTTGTGCAACGCGTCCTGATACGTGATGCGCTCGATCTTGACCGCGTCCGGATTGGTTCGCGGATCGTCGGTGTATACGCCGTCAACGCCATTCTTCGCCACGAGCACGACATCCGCATCGATCTCGAGCGCCCGCTGCGCCGCCACCGTGTCCGTCGAGAAGTACGGCAGGCCGGCCCCTGCGCCGAAAATGACGACCCTTCCTTTCTCAAGATGCCGCTCTGCACGTCGTGGAATGTACGGTTCTGCAACCTGCGTCATCGAGATCGCCGACTGCACTCGCGTTGCCGCGCCGGCCTGCTCCAGGAAATCCTGAAGGGCCAACGCGTTCATCACGGTTCCGAGCATGCCCATGTAGTCGGCGCGACCACGATCCATTCCACGCTGACTGAGCTCGGCGCCCCTGAAGAAATTGCCGCCGCCAACCACGATCGCCACCTCAACGTCTTCGGCTGCACGGGCGATCTCTCTGGCAAGCGCACCGACGACATCAGGGTTGACTCCCAGGGAGCCACCGCCGAACGCCTCTCCAGAGAGCTTCAGAAGTACTCGTCGTCGTTTCGGTAGTTCGGTCATGGCTTCCTTCCCTGCGGGTCTGCTTAAAACTACACAGAAAAAGGGCCAGGATCTGCTCGATCCTGGCCCCTCTCACTGACTGCTACGCGCCGACCTTGAATCGCGCGAAGCCTGTGACGGTCAAGCCTGCGTCGGCAATGACCTTGCCGACGTTCAGCTTGTTGTCTTTGGCATAGTCCTGCTCGAGCAGTGCGACCTGCTTGAAGTAGGCACCGAGTCGACCCTCGATGATCTTCGGAAGGGCTGCCTCGGGCTTGCCCTCGTTGCGCGAGATCTCCTCGACGATCCTGCGCTCGTTCTCGACCGACTCGGCCGGAACGTCTTCGCGTGCAAGGTGCTCGGGGTTCGCGAACGAGATGTGCTGCGCAATGCTGCGAGCTGTCTCAGCGTCGTCACCCGTGTAACCGACGACAACGCCGACCTGTGGTGGCAGGTCTTTCGAGGTCTTGTGCAGATAGATTGCGAAGTGCTCGCCTGAGACCACCGCGACGCGGCGCAGCTCGATCTTCTCGCCGAGGATCGCCGCCTCGCCGTCGATGAGGTCGGCAACGGTCTGCGTGCCCGCAGCTGCCGCACGACCGGCTTCAACGGTCGTCGCGCCTGCTGCTGCGACGGCGTCGAGCACCTTGTCGGCCAGTGCGATGAACTTGTCGCCCTTTGCGACGAAGTCCGTCTCGCACGCCAACTCGATCATCGTTGCCGTCGAACCGTTCTCTTTGGCCGCAACCAGGCCCTCACTCGTGGAACGATCGGCCCGCTTCGCGTTGCCTTTCGCACCCTTCAGCCTGAGGATCTCTGTGGCCTTCTCGAGGTCACCATCTGCCTCGACCAGCGCGTTCTTGGTGTCGACCATCCCGGTGCCGAGCTGCTCACGCAGCGTCTTGACGTCCGCGACGCTGAAATTTGCCATGACTGAAAACTCCTTGATCGGCTTTCCGTGCCCTTGTGAGGCCCGGCTTATTTGGATTCGGGGACCGTCTCGGTCGCTGCCTCTTCCGCTGCCTCGGCAGCGACGGCTTCGTCGGCAGCAGCCACCTCTGGCGCTGACTCATCAGCCGCTGCGCCCGCTGCGTCGTCAGCCGACTCTGTGGCCGCCTGGCCTTCTTCGACCTGCTCGGTCGCGATGACCGTGTCCGCTTCGCTCGCGGCCTCGTCGAGACCTGCGACCTTCTCGGTCTCGGCGCTCGACTGTGCCGGCGTATCAGACTCTGACGCCTGCAGAAGCTCGCGCTCCCACTCGGCAAGCGGCTCGGCGGGCTCTGCGCCCTCCTCAGGCTTCTGGTGACGCTGGATAAGGCCCTCTGCCGCAGCATCCGCCACGATGCGGGTGAGCAGGCTCACCGAACGGATCGCGTCGTCGTTACCCGGGATCGGGTACTGAACCTCGTCTGGGTCGCAGTTGGTGTCGAGGATTCCGATGACCGGGATGCCCAGCTTCTTCGCCTCGTCGATCGCAAGGTGCTCTTTCTTGGTGTCGACTACCCAGAGCGCGCTCGGAGTCTTGGTCAGGTTGCGGATGCCGCCAAGCGATTTGTGCAGCTTGTCGAGCTCGCGCTTCTTGATCAGAAGCTCTTTCTTGGTGAATCCGCTCGTCGTTCCCTCGAAGTCGAGCTCCTCGAGCTCCTTCATGCGTGCAAGCCGCTTGGACACCGTCTGGAAGTTGGTCAGCAGACCACCGAGCCAGCGCTGGTTGACGTATGGCTGGCCGACACGCGTTGCCTGTTCCGAGATCGCGTTCTGAGCCTGCTTCTTGGTGCCGACGAACAGAATCGTCCCGCCGTGGGCGACTGTCTCTTTGACGAAGTCGTACGTCTTATCGATGTATGTCAGCGACTGCTGCAGATCGATGATGTAGCTGCCGCTTCGCTCGGTCAGGATGAAGCGCTTCATCTTGGGGTTCCAGCGGCGGGTCTGGTGTCCAAAGTGCACGCCGCTGTCGAGCAGCTGGCGCATGGTTACGACGGCCATTTGCCGTTCTCCTTGTCTCGGCGCGACGCAGCATTCTGCGCAGCACCGTTCGGTTCTTCATGTGGATCGGTCGATCCAGCATCCTGGTGCCCAGGCACGCATCCACCTCGAATTGGATTCGAGGACCGTTGGATGCGTCGCCGACCTGCGCTTCTCAGCGCGTACGGGCACGCGTAGTCACCCCGAGGTGCGGGGTGCATGAAGAATCATACCATCGCGGCCGGGTTAGCCCGCGACGGCCTTCTCTCTGCGCACGTGCGTGAGCTTGCTCTTGTCTTCGAGCTCCAGGCCCTTAACCTCTGGCAGAAGGGCGAACACGAACCAGAACGACAGGATGGCGAAGAACGCAAAGCCTGCGTACACAAAACCGAGCCCGACCGCTTGGCTCATGACAGGGAACAGCAGTGTGACGAGGAAGTTGAAGATCCAGTTGAACGCGGCAGCGATGCCGAGGCCGAGTCCACGGATCCTGTTCGGGAAGATCTCGCCGAGCACAACCCACATGACGGGTCCCCAGGTGGCAGCGAAGAAGACGACGAACAGGTTCGCGCCGATCAGCGCAATGACACCCCACGGCTGCGGAAGTGTGATGTTCGCTCCGGATCCGTGCGCTTGCGAGAACGAGATCGCCGCGAGCACAAGTCCGACGAACATGCCGCCTGAGCCCCAGAGCAGCAGAGCTTTTCGGCCGACCCTGTCGACGAAGAAGATCGCGACGAATGTGAGCACAACGTTGATCACCGAGGTGATCACCGAGGTGACGAACGAGTCGGATGCACTGAAGCCGACCGACTTCCACAGCGTGGTCGAGTAGTAGAAGATGGCGTTGATGCCCACCAGCTGCTGGAACGCCGCCATGCCGATGCCGATCCAGAGGATGGGTTGCAGGCCGAGTGCCTTTCCTCGCAGATCCCGGTAACTCGACTTCTTCTCGATCTCGAGGCTTTCCTTGATCTCATCCAGGCGCTGCTGCGGATTCGCTGCACCTGTGACGTTCTTCACAACGCGCAACGCGTCGTCCAATCGTCCTTTACGCACGAGGTACTGCGGCGACTCTGGGATCGTCAACGACAGGATGCCGTACACGACGGCCGGGATCACGCCGACCAGGAGCATCCATCGCCACGCCTCGACGCCGAACCACAACTCGCGGCCGGCGTCGCCCTTCGAGCCGGCGAGCGCAGCATCCGACAGCAGGGCGAGAAAGATGCCGAGCGTGATCGCCAGTTGCTGCAGCGAACTGAGTCCGCCGCGGAGTCTGGCCGGCGCGACTTCGCCGATGTATGCGGGCGCGATCACGGATGCGATGCCGATCGCCAGACCGCCGATGAACCGCCAGGACATCAACTCCCAGTCGGCGAACGCGAGACCGGAGCCGATCGAACTCGCCACGAACAGCACTGCGGCGATCAGCATGACGATTTTGCGGCCCCACGCGTCGGCGAGTTGTCCGGCGAACCACGCCCCGATTGCACAGCCAATCAGTGTGATGGCTACGGTGAATCCGATGGCGGCGGAGCCGAGATCGAACGTCTTTTGAATCGAGTCGACAGCGCCGTTGATCACAGACGTGTCGAATCCGAACAGCAGCCCGCCGAGGGCTGCAGCGATCGTGATTCCGAGTACCTTGCCTTTGTTCGGTTCGTGTTCCCGACTCGCAGTTCCCGATTCCTGCCCGTGAGATCGTTCGTCTGACACGACGCACCCCCTTCGCTCGTGTTCGTCACGCTACACCGCCTGCACCGCCGCTGCCAGGATTGTGCGCGTGAGGTTCGGGGCGCCTGCCCTGCACAGCACGGGCGATCTGGCGAACTCCACGAATGCGCATTGGCACCCCGGCCGCGGCCCATCTCCGCGTGCAGACTGGACGGATGAATCGGTCCGGTCATTCGGTCGCCAAGGTGGTTGTGCTCACCGGCGTGCTCATCGCGACGCTGGGGACCTCGAACACGGCACCGGCCCATGCGTCGCTGCGGTTGGTCGAAGGCTCGGCCCAGGAGTCAACATGGTCGCACTGGGTGTGGCCTGTTCCGCCCCCGCACAGCATCACCCGCGGGTTCCAGGCGCCGGCCACCCGGTATTCGGCAGGGCATCGCGGCATTGACATCGCTGCCGTCGCAGGAGAGCCGCTATCAGCACCAGCCGATGCTGTCGTGCACTTCAGCGGGCGAGTCGTCGACCGGCCGGTGCTCACCCTTGAAACGGACGATGGACTGCTGATCAGCTTCGAGCCCGTCGAATCGTCGGTTCCAGCTGGCACGCGGGTGGGGAAAGGGGACGTGATCGCGACGAGCGCTCGTGGCGGCCACTGCGATGCGGCGTGCGTTCATCTGGGTGTCAGGCGCGATGGGGAGTACCTGAATCCGCTCCTGTTCCTTGGCGGCCTGGTACGCGCTGTATTGCTGCCGCTGAGTTGAGCTGAGCCGATTACGTCTCAGGCGCGCGGATGCGCCAGCCGGTAGCTCTCCGCAAGGCGTTCTGTCGACACGTGCGTGTAGATCTGCGTTGTGCCGAGGCTCGCGTGTCCGAGCAGCTCTTGCACGGCTCGCAGATCGGCGCCGCCGTCCAGCAGATGCGTGGCCGCGGTGTGCCTGAGTGCGTGCGGACCGGCTGGTCCCGATCCAGGAAGATCGACAAGCAATCCTGCGACGAGTTGATAGACGGCCCGCGTGCCGAGCCTGCCGCCTCGGGCGCCGATGAACAGCGCAGGTGACGCCCCGTGCAATAGGGCCAAGCGCGGCCCGTGCAGGTAGTCGACGATCGCGGACTGTGCCGGAACACCGAACGGCACCACACGCTCCTTCGAGCCCTTTCCCATCACCCGAACGGTCAGCCGGTCCAGATCGACGTCGTCGACGTCCAGCCCGGTGAGTTCCGAGACGCGCAGAGCGGACGCATACAACAGCTCGATAACGGCAAGATCGCGCACGGCAACCGCATCCCCCTCGCCTGCGCGCTGCGCGAGTCGCTCCAGCAAGCCGTCCATCTGTGCACGGTTGATCACGCGCGGCAGTGTTCGGTCGGCGCGCGGAGAACGCAGACGCACGGCGACATCTCGCGAGACCCGATTCGTGCGTGCGAGCCACGCGGTGAAGCTGCGAATTGCGGCCGCGCGGCGCGCAAGTGTGGACTTGGCCATGCCCGCCTGCGAACTGCGCCACAACCACTCGCGCAACACGTCGAGCGTCAACGCATCGAGCGTCAACTCGTGACCGGCATGAACTCCGGTGGAAGCGCAATGGTCGCGGAGCGCGTGCAGGTCGGCCGTGTATGCCCTCACGGTGTGAGCCGAGAAGCCGCGTTCCGCGCTCAGGTACGCACCGAACTCGTCAATTGCTGCATTCAGCTCCACCGCTCAAGTTTCGCACTCCATCGGGTTCACCCCCTGACCCAGCCACCGGCGCGTTCAGACACGACACCGTCCAGTTCAAGCACACCGAGCTCTGCCCGCACTGCAGCGATCGACATGCCAGCGCGTGCTGCAATGTTTTCGAGCGGGCGAGCCGAGCGAGCACTGAGCGCGTCGACGACCCTGGTCTGCTCCCGAGTGCGGTCACTGTGAAGTGACGATTGAGGTAACGGGTCACCGTGCTCCGTCGTGAACCCGCCGGCAAGTTCGACGATCTCGTCTGTGTTGGTCACGCAGACCGCAGCGTAGTCGCGAATCAGCCGATGGCATCCGGCCGATGCAGGCGAGGTCACGGGGCCAGGCACAGCGCCAAGCGGACGGCCGAGTGCCGAAGCGTGACCTGCCGTGTTCAACGACCCAGAACGGTGACCGGCCTCGACCACCACCGTGGCGCAACTCATCGCAGCGATGATCCTGTTTCGTTGCAGGAATCTCCATTTCGTTGGGGCACCGCCGCACGGAACCTCAGAGACGACCGCCCCGCTTTCCACAATTCGCTGCAGCAGCGTGTCGTGGCCTGCCGGATAGAAGCGATCGACCCCGCCAGCCAGAACCGCAACCGTCAAGCCCTCGTTGGCAAGCGCAGCCTTGTGCGCCATGCCGTCGATTCCGTACGCTGCGCCAGACACGATGGTGTAACCGCGACCGACAAGCCCGGCCGAGGCCTCCATGGTCACCTGCTCGCCGTATGTCGTGGCGGCGCGAGCTCCCACCAACGCCACGGAGCGGGTGGCGCTCGCACACACGTCAGCGGAACCGCGTCGCCAGAGCACGATCGGCGCGTGCCTGCCCAGATCCTCAAGTTGGCCCGGCCAGCCGAAATCCCCGGGCGTCACGAGCGTCACGCCGACACGAGCGGCAAGCTCCAGGGAGCGCACGATGTCCTGCGACTTCAATCGGGGCCGCCAGCGCTTCAGCCCTTCTGTCAGCTCCGTCGCCAGCCCGTCAAGCTCCTCATCGTCTGCGCCTGCATCGCGCACGGCCTCGGTCATGCGCCGCACCGGCCACTCCTCGATGAGCGCAGTCAACGCGATGGCAGGACCGAGCGCCGTGACGATGGCGCCTGCCGTGCCGTCGCCTGGCTCAACCAGCCCAGACCATGCCGCAAGCGCGAAACGGCGCTCGGCATCGGAACCGGCAGCGGCCTGCTCAGCCTGCTCAGCGTGCTCAGACTGCTCAGCGTGCACCGCATCGCCTGACACGGTCGCGATCAGCCGGCCGATGACATCCGAATCGAGTCCGAACGTTGTCACGGTATCGTTCCCTTCCGCAGATACAAGGCGGCTCCGACGTGTTCGGCGCTGGGACGGTCTGCTCCTTCAATGTCGGCGATCGTCCAGGCGAGCCGCAGTGTTCTGTCGTATCCGCGCATCGTGATGGTGCCGTGCTCCAAAGCCCGGTCAAGACTCGCGGTCACCGTTCGCCCGATCCGCTGCGCTGTCTGACGCAGCCAGGGGCCAGACACCTGAGAATTCGTTGTCCACGGTGTCGACTTCAATCGCTCTCGTGCCGCTGCCCGCGCTTCGACGACTCGTGCACGCGCGTGGCGACTGCTGACCCGGGGTTCGTCCTGCGCCAGCCGCAGCTGCGTTGCCGTCACCCTGCGGAGGGTCAATCTGATGTCGACCCGATCCATCAGCGGTCCAGACAGCCGGCCGAGATATCGCCTGCGCGCCGACGGTGTGCACGTGCACTCGTTGTCTGAAGATCCGTACTGCCCGCATGGGCACGGGTTTGCCGCCATGACGAGTTGAAATCGACCGGGAAAGTGCGCGACACCGTTCGCCCGATGGATGCTGATCCGCCCGGACTCGAGCGGTTGACGCAGCACGTCGAGCACGGCGCCGGCGAATTCGGGAGCCTCATCGAGAAACAGCACCCCGTGAGAGGCGCGCACCGCTGCGCCTGGCCGTATCCTGCCGCTTCCTCCACCGATGATCGCCGCGGCCGTCGCCGTGTGATGGGGTGCCTCCATGGGCGGCCTCGTGACCAATCGTGAGCCGACCGGTCGACCGGACAATGAACGGATCGAGGTTGCCTCGAGCGCGGCCTGGCCCTCGAGGTCTGGGAGAACACTCGGCAACCGCTCGGCGAGCATCGTTTTGCCGGCGCCGGGAGGCCCAAGCAAGAACATGTGGTGACCGCCGGCGGCTGCCACCTGCAGCGCGTTGACGGCGTCGTCATTGCCGATGACGTCGGCCAGGTCGTATTCGATGTCAGGCTGGTCCGCCACGGGAGGCGCTGACAGCGCGTCAACCGGAATCGGATCGAACGTGCCACCGTGCCAAATGGCTGCGTCGCGCAAGGATGCGATCGGGACTACCGTGATTCCGGGCACGAGCGCCGCTTCATCGGCATTGCCTGCAGGAACCATGAGCTTGGTCTTTCCCGCCTGTGCGGCGGCCAGGGCAGACGGCAAGATGCCTGCCATCGGTCGCAATCGTCCATCCAGACCGAGTTCGCCCAGGTGCACGACGCTTTCAACCGACTGTGCGGAGATGTCGCCAGCCGCAGCCAAGCTGGCCAGCGCGATCGCAAGGTCGAACCCGGAACCGTGCTTGGGTAAGGCGGCAGGCGACAGGTTGATCGTGAGCTTTCGACCGGTAAGCGGACAGCCGGAGTTCGACGCGGCTGCACGGACCCGGTCTCTGGCCTCGGCCAACGCGGCATCAGGCAACCCGATCAGAACGATGGATGGCAGGTTGCTCGAGATGTCAGCCTCGACCTCGATCACCGAGCCGGACAAGCCCATCAGCGCAACCGAGTATGTGCGTGCCAACGTCATCAGCCGACACCCGCCAGGTGTTCGATGACCACATCGTCGTCGGTTCCGATCACGGCAACCGCGTCGAGCCGCACGCGATTCACCTGCCGGTCGGCCTGCGCGCACCACGACGCCGCCAGTCGTTTCAGCCTGGCAAGCTTGATGGGCGTGATCGCCTCGAACGGATGACCGTACGCGAGCGTGCTTCTTGTCTTGACCTCGACGAAGACGGTCTCGTTTCCGCGCTGCACGATGACGTCGATCTCACCCTGAGCGCATCGCCAGTTGCGATCGATCAGCCGGTAGCCGCGCTCTTGCAGGTACAGCACGGCGCGGTCTTCACCGCTTTTACCGAGCGTGTCTTTCGCTGCCATGATGGCCTCCCGCAATCGAGAGTGCCGCATGGCGCCGCCCGGTGAACACCGGATTGGGCCAAATGTGAATGGCTGCGCGCATTGTCACCCCGTTAGGGGCAGGTGCGGCCTGGTGAAGAGGGGCCCTATTCGTCGAGCGCGAGTTCTTTCGGAAGCTCGAATTCCTTGCTCGAGAGTTCTTCGATGTTGACGTCTTTGAACGTCAGAACGCGCACCGATTTCACGAATCGATCCGACCGGTAGACGTCCCACACCCACACGTCGGTCATGGTCAATTCGAAGTAGAAATCGTGCTCGGTGTCTCGGCGCGCGAACTCGACCTCGTTCGCCAGATAGAACCGACGCTCGGTCTCGATCACGTACTTGAACTGGCCGACCACATCACGGTACTCACGGTAGAGCGCCAGCTCGACCTCACGGTCATAGTCGTCGAACTCGTCTTCATCCATTGTGCTCTCAGTCTACGCCGTGAGGCTTCAGCCAGGTGAGCCGGTGGAACTCGCTCGGGCCCACCTCGTCGATCGCGGCGAAGTGTGCGGCGCTACCGTATCCCTTGTTCGCCGCCCAGCCGTACGCAGGAACCCTGCCGTGCAGATCGATCATCAATCGGTCCCTGTGCACCTTCGCAATCACGGATGCTGCTGACACCGACGCGCAGGTCTGATCTGCCTTGATCCTGGTCACGATCGTGGGTCTATCGGCAAGCGCCGGCGACAGGTAATCGTGGTTGCCGTCCAGCACGAGTGTTGCTGCCATGATCGGCGCACCGGACTCGCGAAGGGCCGCCAGCGCACGCTTTCCGGCAAGGCCGAGGCTTGCAATGATGCCAAGACGATCGACCTCGAGCGCTGATGCCAGCCCGACGGCCGAATGGATCGCCCACTCGGCGCACACCGGTGCAAGCGCCTCACGTTTGGGTTCGCTCAGCAACTTCGAATCGCGCAGGCCGTCCGGGAATGCCCCGACCGAGGCATCCACAACGACCATGCCAACGGCCACGGGGCCCGCGATCGCTCCACGCCCGACCTCATCGCAGCCGATCACGTACTGCGCTCCACCTTCGTGAAGCTCGCGTTCGAAGGATGAAGTCGGTTCGACGATCACTTGCCCGCGCCCTCAACTCCTCGGAATACCTGGGGGTAGTTGTCCAAATAGCCCCACCTGCTGAACGGCCAGCTGATCAGAACCGCGCGGCCGACGACGTTCTTCTCCGGCACGAAACCCTTGCCTGGAAGGCCCTGGTTCAGGCTAGAGTCCTGCGAATCCCAGCGGTTGTCGCCGAGCACCCACATGTCACCCTTCGGCACCGTCACGTCGAAAGGATGCGATGCGTTCGACTGCCCTGACGGAAGTTTGATGTATGGCTCTTTCAGCGGCACGCCATTGACGCTGATCTGCCCAAGCGCATTGCAGCACGTGACATGGTCGCCGGGCAGACCGATCACCCGCTTGATGAGGTGGTCGTCGCTGTCCGGAGCGGACAATCCGACAACAGACAACGCCCAGTCGATCCCGGCGGCAACCGGGTTCTGCTTCTTGGGAGTCGTCGGCGGCAGCCATCCGCCAGGATCGGTGAACACGACAACGTCGCCGTGCGAGATCGGCATCAGATTCGGCTCGAGTTCGTTCACGATGATGCGGTCGTTGATCAGCAGCGTGTTCTCCATCGACCCTGATGGGATGTAGAACGACCGAACCAGGAACGTCTTGATCAAGAACGAGACCAGGACGGCCACGACGAAGATGATCAGGATGTCGCGGATGAAGAGTTTGACGCTTCGCTGCCGCCTACGCTTGTCCGACGCCACGCGGTCGGACCGAGTTGGCACAGTTTCGTCTGTCATTTAACCGCCTGAGCTCCCGGACCAGTTTAGGGGATCGGGAGCTCAGGTTTGAACGATTGCGAATTTACGCGTCGCGCTTTTCTTTGATCTTGGCCTTTTTGCCGCGCAATTCGCGCAGGTAGTACAGCTTGGCGCGGCGCACGTCACCGCGCGTCACAACTTCGATGTGGTCGATCACGGGCGAGTGCACGGGGAACGTGCGCTCGACGCCGACCTGGAAGCTCACCTTTCGAACGGTGAACGTCTCGCGCACACCTTCGCCGCTGCGTCCGATGACGACACCCTGGAAGACCTGAATACGGCTGCGGGTGCCTTCGACGATGTTCACGTGCACCTTGACGGTGTCTCCGGCACGGAAGGCCGGGATGTCGCTACGCAGCGATGCTGCGTCGACGTGATCGAGAATGTGCATGGTGATTCGCTTCCTGCATCCGCCACCGGTCGAATGCTCTCTCGTGCCCTGTCGTGCGATGCACGCTGGGCGAAATGTCAAATGGGATGTGTCCGATACGTGATGCTGGCTCCCCTGTGGCAGAGCCTGGCCGCGGCACAATCGACAATTATGTCATGGAAGTATGCCGCGCACCAAAGCGGCCTACGCGTGTGCGGGCCCGCGCCCGTCGGTGCCGGACTCCCGAATGATGATCACGTCACCGTCTTGCGAGAACGTGCCTTGCGGTCCGCGCGGCGCCTGCGGTTGCGCTGCCGCTTGGGCATTGGCGTCAATGGATGCGAACGCGGATGCGACGCGCGCACGCGTCTCGGTGACAAGCTCCCAGAGCACGATCCAGAATGCGGCGATCGCCACCACGATCGCTCCGACACCGAACCAGTTTGCGCCAGCCCCGTAGAAGCCGACGCCGATGATGCTCAGATGCCACAGTGCGAGCAATCCGACGTCGATCCACGACACTGCGCGCGAGCTTCGCACGCTCTTGCGCGCATAGATCAGCATGGCGATGGCCAGAAGCGCAACGAACGCGATCGGGCACACGAGCAGAAGCCCGAGGAGCCCCCATCCGCTGCCGCCGAACACTCCCCAGCCGACCAGTAACCAGACGGGAAGCGCGAGCGCGGCGATGAACTGCCAGTAGTAAAAGGCGCGACGCACGAACATGGCTTCAGATTAGGCGCGCTCGATGGGATTCGCCTGGTCGTTCGCTGGCGGCGCAAGATCGGGGCGAACCCGCCTCGTGCGCTCAAGCTGTTGCTCACGCCGCCACGCCGCGATGGCGCCGTGATTGCCGCTGAGCAGAACGGGTGGAACCTCCCTGCCGCGCCAGAGCGCCGGTTTCGTATAGCTCGGGTATTCCAGCAGCCCGTCCTCGTGCGATTCCTCGATCAGGCTTTCCGGGTTGCCGACCACACCCGGGATGAGGCGGCCGAGTGCCTCGATCATGGCCATCACGGCAACCTCTCCCCCGTTGAGCACGTAGTCTCCGATGCTGACAAGCCGCACCCGAACCCGCGACGCCGTCTCGTCGAACACGCGCTGGTCGATGCCTTCGTACCGACCGCATCCGAACACGAGGTGCTGTTCGGCAGCGAACGCGCGCGCTGTCGCCTGGGTGAATACTTCACCGGCAGGCGACGGGAAGATCACAAGCGGGTCATCGCCGTGCTCTGCGGACGATCCGAGGATGCCATCAAGCGCCTCACCCCACGGCTCCGGCTTCATTACCATGCCTGCGCCGCCGCCATATGGCGTGTCGTCGACCGTGCGATGCCTGTCGTGGGCAAAATCGCGCAGATCGTGCACGCCCAGCTCGATCAGGCCGGATTGACGGGCCTTGCCGAGCAGGGATATGTCAAGCACGTCGAAGAAGTCGGGAAAGATCGTGACGATGTCGATGCGCATGCGCTCGAGTCTATGGCGCACGCATTCGCTGATCGCAGTGCTATACCGCGCGTGCTACTCGATAACGTTCCACGACAAGGTCGACCAGTTGCCCAGGTGGTCTGCTGCCAGCGATCAGCAAGGGCTCGCTCGTGACGTCACCGCCTGCTGCCGCGGCAAGATCGGCGAAGTACCCAGGCGCAAGCACATAACTGCCAACGACGACCCGTCGCCCTGGATGCAACTGCCGCGCCGTCTCGATCGCGCCATCCAGACGCGGAACCGCCGCTGACAGAAACCCGACGGTGACCGGCCTGCCAAGTAGCGCCCCGAGCCGCCTGCCCATCTCCAAGCAGTCGCGCACCGCCCGATGATCGCTGGAGCCGGCAGCCGCCAGCACGATCGAATCGCCGGGAGCGAGTCCGGCTGCTGCAAGTCGTGACGCGAGAATCTGCACGAGGGCATCGTCAGGCCCGAGGGCCTTGGCGAGCTGAACGGATTCGCTGGCTCTGCCATGCAGACTTCGCGCGATGTCGACGTGTACGTGGTAACCAGCAGACAGCAGCAGCGGCACGACGACGCTCTGCGCTGAACCACCGATCGCATCCAGACCGGTGTCAAGATCAGGCTGTTGAACGTCGACGAAGCTCGATGACACGTGCACGCTCGGAAGAGCGGATGCGACGGCGGCAACCAGCCCAGCGATGGCTTCGCGTCCGTCGGCCGAGTTTGTACCGTGCGAGACAGCAAGAAGCGACGGCCGCAGCGCGTGCCTGCCCGGTGGTTGCGCATCCGGTCGTGCCGCATCCGTTCGCAGTTGCACGCTCACGCAGGCACCTCGACCTCGATGAATCCGCCGACGACGCGCGTGCGGAAGGTCCGCAGAAACAGCGTCGGATCGGTGAAGCACTCCCCCGTCGCAAGGTCGTACACCTCTTTGTGCAACGGAGAAGCAACGGTGGGCCGTTCGCCTTTCGAGCCGAGGATGCCGCGGGCCATGACGGGCGAACTCGTGCGGGGATCCATGTGATCGGTCGCATAGATTTCGTCTTCTGACACAAGGAACAGTGCGATCTGGCGGCTGTGCACGAGCGCAGCCTCACCCCACGAGGGTTCGAGATCATCGACCCTGCAGGTGCGCTCCCATGTGCCTGTGTCCTTCATCGTCATGGTCATCGTCATGGTCAGAACCTTTCGTCTGTCGCGTGCTGCCACGCTACGTTCGGCATGTTTCGGCCACCCGACCGCGCGTGTTTCGAACCCGTGAAGACGACCTCACACCGTCGGCTGCACCGCGTTGGGCGGCGTTAACGTCCGGATACACCGGCGAAACGACCCCGAAACCCCACCTTTCTAGGCTGAGCGCATGATCGAGGCAGAGCACATGCAGGCAGAGCACATCGAGCCTGAGCGAACGCAACGCACCGTCGTCGTCATCGGGGCAGGGCCGGCGGCGCACCGTCTGGGCGACGCCATCGCCGCACGCGACGACGCAGCGACACTGCGGCTCATCGTGCTCGGCGAGGAGCCTCACCTGCCATACGATCGCGTCGCACTCAGTCGGCGGCTGCGCGATGCTGACGAATCTGGCAACGCGGAAGATCTGACCCTGCAGCCGCGGGCGATCTGGGACAGTGAGCATATCCAGTTGCGCACCGGGGAACGCGCAGTCGCCATCGATCCACAGGCCAGCACGGTGACCACGTCAACCGGAGAGGTGTTGCACTACGACGACGCTGTGCTTGCCACAGGGTCGAGTGCGCCCGTCCCGGAGATCCCAGGCAGCGAGCACGCCAGGGTGTATCGCACGATCGATGACGTCGACGGCCTTGTCGCCGACCTGGCACGGATGCGCGCACGCCTGGGCCGCGCGCCCAGGGTGGTCGTGGCGGGCGGCGGGCTTCTCGGCCTCGAAGCTGCAGGCGGGCTGCAGCGACTGGGAGCCGATGTCGGCGTCGTGCATTCGGGGTCGTGGCTGATGTCTGCCCAACTCGACGAAGGCGCAGGGCAAGCACTCGGCCGGCTGATCGCAGCGCAGGGCATCGCCCTCCACCTCGGCACCCGGCCGCGCGAGATCATCGCCCGTGACGGCGTGGTCACCAGCGTGAAATTCAGCAACGGACAGTCGGCCGACGCCGATCTTGTGATCTTCGCCATCGGCATCCGAGCCAGGGACGAACTCGCTCGCGACGCAGGCCTCGCGATCGGCGAACGCGGCGGTGTCGTCGTCGGTGACGACTGCCGCACCTCGGATGCGCACATCTGGGCGATCGGCGAGGTGGCGTGCGTGCACGGCAGTTGCGTGGGACTCGTCGCACCTGCGAACGCGATGGCCGAGGTCGTCGCGGATCGGCTGTTGGGCGGAGCAGCCGAGTTCAGCACCATCGACGACGCGACAAAGCTCAAACTCTCCGGCGTCGACGTGGCCAGTTTCGGCGACGCACTCGCGGCAGAAGACGGTGCGCTCGAGATCGTCTACGCCGATCCAGCACGCGGTCTCTACCAGAAGCTTGTGGTCACCGACGATGCACAGACCCTGCTCGGCGGAATCTTCGTCGGCGACATCACGCCATACGCGACACTGCAGCCCATGGTCGGCCGCGGACTCTCAGCAGAACCTGCGGCCTACCTGTCAGCGGCGGGCGCCGAGGCCCCCGCCGGCGACGAGCTGCCTGATGACGCACTTGTCTGCTCGTGCAACAACGTGGCAGCAGGCACCATCCGGTCGACCGTTCACGGTGCAGACGGAACGGATGCGTGCACCGATCTGGGCGAATTGAAGGCGTGCACCAGGGCGGGCACCCAGTGCGGCTCGTGCGTTCCACTCGTGAAGAAGCTGCTCGAATCGGAGCTGGCGAAGGCCGGCGTCGCTGTCTCGAACGCGCTGTGCGAGCATTTTCCGCTGTCCCGCCGTGAGCTGTTCGAGTCGGTTCGGGTGCTCGAGCTCACAAGCTTCGACGAGATCATCGTCCGGTTCGGCAACGGCCGAGGCTGCGACATCTGCAAGCCGGCCGTCGCATCCATTCTCGCCAGCCAGAACGTCGGTCACATTTTGGATGCCGGTCGTGGCACACTGCAGGACACGAACGACCGTGCCATGGCGAACATGCAGAAAGACGGCACATATTCGGTCGTGCCGCGCATTCCGGGTGGCGAGATCACGCCGCAGAAACTCGCTGTGATCGCCAAGGTGGCTACCGATTACGGCCTGTACACGAAGATCACCGGCGGGCAGCGCATCGACATGTTCGGCGCGCGCCTCGAGCAGCTTCCCGCAATCTGGACCCGCCTGGTCGACGCTGGCTTCGAGTCCGGCCAGGCGTATGGCAAGGCGCTGCGCAACGTGAAGAGTTGCGTCGGCTCGACCTGGTGCCGGTTCGGCGTGCAGGACTCGGTCGGCATGGCCATCCAGCTCGAGCTGCGCTATCGCGGTCTGCGGTCGCCTCACAAACTGAAGATCGGGGTCTCGGGCTGCGCGCGCGAATGTGCAGAGGCGCGGGGCAAAGACGTCGGTGTGATCGCGACGGAGGCAGGCTGGAACCTGTACGTCGGCGGCAACGGCGGCTTCCAGCCCGCGCACGCCCAGCTGCTGGCAAGCGACCTGGACGATGCGACCTTGCTGGCATACATCGACCGCTACCTCATGTATTACATCCGCACGGCGGACAGGATGCAGCGCACGGCACGCTGGATCGAGGAGATCGACGGCGGACTCGACCATGTGCGCAGCGTCGTCGTCGACGACAGTCTCGGGCTCGCGGCGGAATTGGAGGCTGCCATGGCCACCCACATCGACACGTACCAGGACGAGTGGGCCGCGACGCTCGCCGACCCCGAGAGGCTGCGCCATTTTCGCGCGTTCGTCAACGCGCCCGACGATGGTGCACAGTTCGGGGCAGGCGAATGAGTCGGCCGGCCGGCGTCGGGCGCGTCTACC
Source organism: Microbacteriaceae bacterium (assembly GCA_035565115.1). Lineage (GTDB taxonomy): Bacteria > Actinomycetota > Actinomycetes > Actinomycetales > Microbacteriaceae > Rathayibacter_A. The sequence goes on from DATMTC010000087.1 coordinate 31,334, forward strand.
TGGTCGGCGGAGGTCCCGGCCGGATCGAACTGCTCACGGTCGCGGCCGTTCGCGCACTGCGAATCGCGGATGTCGTCATGTTCGACCGCCTGGCACCGCGTGAGGAACTCGCCGAACTGGCACCGAACGCGGTGCTCGTCGATGTCGGGAAGATGCCTGGCAGACATCCGGTCGACCAGGGCGAGATCAGCCGGATGCTGGTGCAACACGCGCAGGGTGGCGCGACAGTCGTACGTCTGAAGGGCGGTGACCCGTACGTGTTCGGACGCGGAGGCGAAGAGGTGCTCGAGTGCCGACAGGCGGGCATCCCTGTCACGGTGATCCCAGGAGTCTCCAGCGCTATCTCCGTGCCGGCCGCGGCTGGCATCCCGCTGACGCAGCGCGGCATGAGCCATCTGTTCACGGTTGTGTCAGGTCATGCTCCCCTGACCGATGCTGAGCACGAGCACCTTGCAGGACTCGGCGGAACGATCGTCGTGCTGATGGGCGTCGGAACGCTGCCGACGCTGTGCGCTGGGCTTCTGCGCTGCGGGATGCCGGCGCACACTCCCGTCGCGATCGTCGAACGCGGATACGGCGACGGGCAGCGCACCACGATCGGAGTGCTTGGGAGTATAACGACGGAGGCGGCACGAGCCGCAGTGACCTCGCCTGCCGTGATCGTCGTCGGAGCCGTGGTCACGCTCGCTCACGACGGCGATCACGATGCGTGGGCGACGCTGCGGCGTGCAGGAGACCTGGCGGCGATGTGATCGACTCGCGCGCGACCGGCGATACCGCTGTGACACGATTCCGGCCTGACCAGCTGGCCGGATTCCGCATCGCCGTGACCAGCGATCGCCGCAGTTCCGATCTGATCGACGCGTTCAGACGGCGCGGCGCATCCGTGTTGCACGCACCGACGCTGCGCATCGCCAATGCAGCACACGATCAGGCGCTGATCGACGACACGCTCGCAGTGATCGCAGCGGCGCCGGACATCCTGCTGGCCACCACCAGCTACGGGATGCGCCGCTGGCTCGAGGTGGCGGATGCAGCGGGGCTCGGTGCGCAGCTGGCCGAGACCCTTGCTGGCAGTGCCGTTCTGGTGCGTGGGCCAAAGTCGCTCGGCAGCATCAGGGCGGCCGGACTCGATGATGCGGGGATGAGTGCAGAGGAGACCACTGCATCGCTCGTAGACATGGTGCTCGCCGATTACCCTTCGACGCTCACAGTTGCGGTGCAGTTGCACGGTTACGCCGACGAAATCCAGCTCGAGCGGTTGCGCGCACGCGGGCATCGCGTTCTGACGGTTGCGCCGTACAGCTGGGCGAGCCCTGATGCGACCGACGAGCGGGTCGACAGATTGATCGAAGCACTCGCGAGCGCGCAGCTGGACTGCGTAACGTTCACGAGTGCCCCGGCCGTCGACGCGCTGTTCAGCGCAGCGCATGCGCGCGGCCGCTACGACGATGTGCTCGACGCGTTTGCGACAACCGTGCGCGCGGCAGCCGTCGGGCCGGTCACCGCCGCGCCTTTGCGCGCCGCGGGAATCACCGCCATCCAGCCGGAACGGTTCCGGATGGGTGCGTTGATCCGGCTCGTCTGCGAGCGTCTGGAGAATGACGGTGTGCACCGGTTGTCCACCCGGCACGGAGATCTCGAATTGCGCGGGTCGGTCGCAGACGTCGACGGACGGCGCGTCTGGCTTGCACCGAACGCGCTCGCGCTATTCCGCGCCCTCATGGCTGCCGGCGGCGCCGTGGTCTCGCGTGCTGAACTGTCGAAGTCGCTGGCAGGGCATCCAGACGATCACACGCTCGAGGTCGCCCTCAGCCGGCTGCGCCGATCGCTGGATGCGCCAGGGCTCGTCTCAACGGTTGTCAAGCGCGGGTATCGCCTCGACGTGTGATCGGCGGCCACTCCGATCGCCAGGAACGATCGGGATCGCAGCAAGCGGGCATACAGCGATGATGGCGAACGCCAACGGATAGCCGACCAGCCCGATCAGTCCGCCGACAACTGGCCCGACGGCCGAGGCTGCGAGGAACTGCCCGGTGTTCTGAGCGCCGAGCGCCCTCCCAGACCATGCCTGGCCGGCGATCTCAGCCACGGCCGTGTATGCCAGACCGTTGTCGGCGACGGTGATGACGGATGCGATGATCAACAGCGGCGCGACAGACCAACCGCCGAGCACATCCGTCGCCGCGAGGCCGACCATAACCGCAACGGCGGAGAACGCAACCCAGCGAAGCGGTCGCAACCGGCTGCCGACGCGGTCGCTGAGAATGCCGACGCCGATCCGTCCGAAAGCGCCGATGAACTGGCATGATCCCACCAGGATGCCCGCGGCCGCCGCAGGCCAGTGCCACTGGGCGACAAGCCACACCAACCCGAACGTCGAGACCGTGAACTGCGGAACGACCAGCAGAACAGACACCGCGTGGATTCGCCACAGCGTCGCGTCGCGACGATACGGGTTGCTGAGGGCCGGCTTGACAGTCACCGCAACTGGTTGGGCACGTGCCGGATCCACGATCCAGATCGCACACGCGATGGCCGACAGTAGTGTGAGCGCGGCAGGCAGGGCGAGGGCGAGTGCGATCCCACCGCTTGCCGCCAGCGGTGGAATCGCAATCGCGGCGATGGCGACGCCAAGCGGTTGACACATCTGACGGATGCCCATGGCCAGCCCCCGGCGTTCCCGAGGGAACCAGCCGACCACGATCCGGCCGCTGGCGGCGTTCGGACTCGCTGCCATCATCCCTCCGACAAAGAGGCAGACTCCGAGTGCCAGGTACCCGGCTGAGAACATCGCGGCGACGGCGGCACCGGATGCCAGGAACAGGCCGACTGCGATCACCCGGCGCTCGCCAATGCGGTCAGTCAGTGCGCCCCACGCGATCAGAGTCACGACCATGCCGAGGGTCGGGGTGGCCGCAAGCGTTCCTGCTGCCGCCAGGCTCAGGCCCCTCTCGGTGTGCAGCAAAGGGATGAGGAATGCCGGCGTGCTGACGAGCACGCTTGCACTGGCCTGTGCGATCACGCCAAGTGCGAGCATCAGCCAGGGGCGGGCGACGGGGATGCGCTTGCTCGGTGCACTCATTCCATCATGGTATACCAAGCGGGTATGCCACTGGTGTCGCCTGTGCTACGCGACGCTCGCGCTCTCCGCCGCATCGAGCATCGCACCGGAAACCACGGTGTAGCAGGCGATCCACGCTTCGCGAACGTCCGGCGTGAACTCGTCGCCAAGGCCTTTGGACAGTGTCTCGATCAGTGCAGCACCGACGGTGTCATAATCGTCACTTGTCACGCCGTATGAGACATGCCGAGCGCCGAGCGCGCGCACGTGCCCGACGACCGAACCCCAGTCATCCAGTCCGTTGACGGCCGTGCCGAGCATCATCATCAGCTTCCTGCGTTGCTCAGCCATGTCTTGTGCGAACAGACTCCGCAGCTTCGGATCGCGTTCGAAGAGTTCGTCGTAGAAGATCACGGCAGCGGCATCCGCGATGGGCGCCACCTTCGCAAAGCTGCTCTTGACGAGCTCGATTTCTTGAGGGTTCATCAGTGTCTCCTTTTCCGGTCAGTCGTCGACGCTAAGCAACCCGGGTTCCACCGGTGTCTCCGGCCGATCACCGCCAGGTAAAAACAACCTCATGCGGCGACGAACGGCGTGTGAGCAACGCGTGATCGAACGTTAACGACCACCGCCATCGCCGGAAACACACGCTCAATAGCGTGAGCCCATGAGCACATCGACTCCAACACCCACGACGCCAACTAGCACTGCGGCGACAACCACTGCGTTGACGTACCGGCCTGGCCGCTGGATAGACGGCTGGGACCCGGAGAACGAAACGTTCTGGGCCGGCGAAGGCAGATCCATTGCACGCCGCAACCTCGGCTGGTCGATCTTCGCCGAGTTCCTCGGATTCGTCGTCTGGCAACTGTGGAGCATCGTCGCGGTCACGCTCCCTGCCGCAGGATTCCACCTCGACACCGGCCAGACGTTCTGGTTGATCTCCATCCCGAGCCTGGTTGGCGCAACGCTCAGATTCCCGTACTCGTTCATGGTGCCGAAGATCGGCGGCCGCAACTGGACGATGATCTCCGCGACGCTGCTCCTGATCCCCGTGATCGCACTCGCACTCTGTGTTGGCAACCCTGACACCCCGTTCTGGATGCTGTTGACTGCGGCGGCATTAGCAGGTTTCGGCGGCGGCAACTTCGCCAGCTCGATGTCGAACATCACGTTCTTCTATCCGCAGCGCGAGAAGGGCTGGGCGCTCGGGCTGAATGCGGCAGGCGGGAACCTCGGCGCATCCGTCGCCCAGTTCGTCGTTCCCATCGCGATCACGATCGGCGCAGGCGTCACGCTCAACCTGCCGATCGCCGGTTGGATCTGGATTCTGCCTATCATCGTTGCGATCGTCGGGGCGTACAGGTGCATGGACAACCTGTCACACGCGAAAGCCGACTTCGGCGCGTCCCTGGCCGCCCTGCGTGAACCGCACATGTGGATGCTTGCGCTGCTGTACATCGGAACGTTTGGCTCGTTCATCGGGTTCGCCGGGGTCTTCCCCAAGCTGATCATCGACCAGTTCCCGGCGTTCTCGACCTTCCAAGTCGGATCGGCTTCCCTCTCGCTTGCCTTCCTCGGTGCGCTCGTCGGCTCGCTCGCCCGGCCGTACGGTGGCCGCCTCGCCGACCGTTTCGGCGGCGCGCGCGTCACTGTCGCATCCTTCGCCTGCATGGCGGCTGCCACGTTCTGTGTCATCTTGTTGAGCGGCAGCTTCTGGCTGTTCCTCGGCCTCTTCCTCATCCTGTTCATCGCGTCAGGCGTCGGTAATGGGTCGACGTACCGGATGATCCCCACCGTGTTCGCCGCCAGGGCCGGGGTCAAGGATGCTCACATCACGGCCGGAGACGTGTCGGTGCAGCGCAAGACTGCTGCGGCCCTCGGGGTGATCTCGGCGATCGGGGCGTACGGCGGTTTCGTCATTCCGCAGGTGCTCGGATTCTCGAAGTCCACAACCGGCGGCTACGACCTCGGCCTCTGGTGGTTCATCGCAGGATACGTGGTGCTCCTTGTTCTCACGGCCGTGCTCTATCTGCGCCGCGGGGCATCCAGCACGCAAGGCGCCCGCGTGTGAGCATCGACACGCATTGCCCGTACTGCGCTCTGCAGTGCGCGATGAACCTGAGCCCGAACCAGACCTTGGATGCCGCAACGCCACCCGTGACCGTTGCAGGACGCGCGTTCCCGACGAACCGAGGCGGCCTGTGCAAGAAGGGCTGGACATCCGCCGAGCTGCTGAATTCGCCTGATCGCGTCACGCAGCCGATGACACGCCAACCTGACGGCACGTTCCTTGCCACAGACTGGACGAGCGCGCTCGACACGATCGCCGACCGGCTGCTGGCTTCGCGCGATGCACACGGTGCCGACTCGGTCGCCGTCTTCGGCGGTGGAGGGCTCACCAACGAGAAGGCGTATCAGCTCGGCAAGTTCGCTCGCATTGCCCTCGGCACGTCGCGCATCGACTACAACGGCCGATTCTGCATGTCATCCGCCGCCGCGGCCGGGACTCGGGCGTTCGGCATCGACCGTGGATTGCCGTTTCCGGTCGAGCACCTCGACAGTGCGACAACGATCATGCTGCTCGGCTCGAACGTCGCTGCAACCATGCCACCGTTCATCGGACACCTGGGCGGCGCTCGCGCATCCGGTGGGCTGATCGTCGTCGATCCACGCAGAAGCTCGACGGCGCGACTGACAGAAGACGGTGCAGGCCTCCACATCGCGCCGACCCCTGGCAGCGATCTGGTGCTGCTTCTCGGACTGATCCACATCGTCATAACCGAGCACCTGTACGACAAGGAGTACGTTGCGTCGCGGACCACCGGGTTCGACGCGTTGGCAGCCAGCGTCGGCCAATGGTGGCCGCATCGCGTGCAGTCTGCAACCGGAGTTCCCGTCGGTGTTCTCCGCGAGGTCGCGCGACGCCTCGCAGGCGACGGTGGCACCTACATTCTCACCGGACGCGGCGTAGAGCAGCACGTCGACGGAACAGACACCGCCACCGCGGCGATCAATCTCAGCCTGCTTCTCGGTCTTCCCGGCAGCACCCACTCCGGCTACGGCACGCTGACCGGCCAGGGTAACGGCCAGGGCGGGCGCGAACACGGACAGAAGGCCGACCAGCTGCCCGGCTACCGCAAGCTCGCGGATCCGGCGGCCCGGAAACACGTCGCAGGGGTGTGGGGAGTCGACCCTGACTCACTTCCAGGGCCAGGCATCCCAGCCACCGAGCTCCTCGACTCGATCGGCATGCCAGGCGGCGCACGCTGCCTGCTCGTGCACGGATCGAACGTCGTGGTCTCGGCACCGGATGCAGCAGAAGTGCGCTCCAAGCTCGGCAGGCTGGACCTCCTGGTGGTCTGCGACTTTTTCTTCTCTGAGACTGCGGCGCTCGCCGATTTCGTGCTTCCCGTCACGCAGTGGGCGGAGGAAGAAGGCACCATGACGTCGCTTGAGGGGCGAGTGATTCGGCGCAGGAAGGCGATCGACCCGCCGCCAGGCGTGCGCAGCGAACTGTGGATCATGCGCGAGCTGGCCTGGCGGCTGAAATCCCCCGGTGTGTTCAGCGCAGACCCTGCAGCCGTGTTCGACGAGCTGGCGCGCGCTTCTGCAGGCGGCGTTGCAGACTACTCGGGAATCAGCCACCAGCTTCTCGACACCGAGACGCCGGTCTTCTGGCCGTATCCGCCTGGATCGAACGGAACGCCACGCCTGTTCATCGATCGGTTCGGCCACGACGACGGACGCGCCCGGCTGGTCGCAGTCGCAGCTGCACCGCCACCTGAGCCGCTGTTCCAGAACGGAATGCTCACGCTCATCACCGGCAGGCTGCTCGAGCACTACCAGTCTGGCGCCCAGACCAGGCGCGTGCCCGAGCTCAATGCTGCCCAACCGCACGCACGCATGCAGATTCATCCCGTTACGGCCGCCGCGTTCGGCATCGCGCCGGAATCTGCTGTGGAGATCAGCAACATACGCGGGCGGGTGCGCTGCGTTGCGGATGTCACGCCAGACATCAGGCAAGACACCGTGTTCCTGCCGTTTCATTACGCCGGTGACGAGTGCGCGAACGTACTGACCCAGAGCGCGATCGACCCGACATCCGGAATGCCCGAGTTCAAGACCACGGCCGTGCACCTGCGCGCGCTGTCACGCGAGGTGACACTGCGATGACGGTGCTGCGGGTTGTGCTCGTCGGATATGGGCCGGTCGGCGCCCGATTCGTCGAAGAACTCCTTCCTGCCGTGCGCACCGGCGCGATCGCCCTGACGGTGATCGGGGCGGAGCCGACCGATGCATACAACCGGGTGCTGATCGCCGACTACGCGGCAGGCCGCACCGACCGCGACGCCCTCGCGATCACCGATGCGGATGCCGCAGTCGCCGCCGGCGTGCGATTCCAGACCGGAACGCGCGTGAGGAGCATCGACCGCACTGCATGCACCGTCACGCTGGATTCCGGCGCCATCGAACCATACGACCGGCTCGTGCTGGCCACAGGGGCGCGCGCCAATATTCCGACGCTCGCTGGCATCCGGCGTCCGGTTGCGACGGATGCTGCACTACCGCCGGGCGTGACGGTGCTGCGCGACATTGCAGATGCCGAGCGTGTTCGAGTCGCCGTGCGCCATAAGGCACGCATCGTCGTGCTCGGCGCGGGTGTTCTCGGCCTGGAGATCGCATTGGCCGCCGCGACCCAAGGCGCCGATGTGCACATCGTGCACCACAACGGGTATCCGATGGCGCGCAACATCGACCGTGCAGGCGGAAGCGTGCTCGCGCGCAGTCTGCGCGCCGCAGGCGTGAACGTTGTGGCGCACAGCAGGGCCGAAAGTGTCGATTTCCGCACGGATGATCACGGCGTCTCCCGGTTCGACGCGCTGATCTGCGCGGACGGCAAGCGCATCACAGGCGACCTGCTGTTGCTTTCCTGCGGAGTAAGCGCGCGCATGGAACTCGCGACGCTCGCCAACCTGCCCACCTCGACCGGCATTCTCGTCGACACGCAGTTGCGCTCATGGGGCGACCGGCACGTCTTCGCGATCGGCGACTGCGCGCACGTCACAGACCTGAGCGAGCATGAACCGGATGCCCGGCCACGCGGCGGGCCATCCGGCCTGATCGGCCCCGGCTGGCGACAGGCGGCATGGCTGGCGGCGAGCATGATCGCGGACGCGTCTGGCGAAGCGACTCCCCCACCGCTTGAGCCGGAAAAGGCGAGCGTCGTCATGCTGAAGGCCGACGACATCGATGTCGTGGCAGCAGGCAACGTCGACGCCGACCCGTGGGACGAGCCGGGAACAGACTACTCGGCGCCCGCTGTGTCTCAATGGGCGGACCCGGAGCACGGCCGCTACGTGAAGATGGTCACCCGCGCAGGCGTTCTCGAGGGGATGGTCTGTGTTGGCATGCCAAGAACCGGGGCGGAGCTGACGCTGCTGTTCGAGCGCGGCAGCGAGCTGCCCGCCGATCGGTCCGTGCTGCTGCGACACGACGGTCCAGAGTCGACAGCCGTGACCGAAGCGTTCGAGGCGGACGCGACGGTGTGCTGGTGCAATGGCGTGAGTGCTGGCAGCATCCAGGAGTCGGTGAACGCCGGATGCCGCACGACAGACGAGGTCGGAGCAGCCACCCGCGCTGGCACCGGTTGCGGAGGATGCAAGGGGCGCATCACCGAGCTGATCGCTCAGTTCGCCGCACGCTCGACGGCGACGGTCAGCTGACCGGCTCGCCTGGCTCGTCGTCCTGAGAGTCATCGTCAGGGAGTTCCTCGAACAGCCCAGCAGGAGGCGTGACTGTGACGATTCCTGCCGCAACGTCGACGGTGGGCACAATGGCTTTGACAAACGGGACGAGCACTTCACCTGCGTCGGTCTTGACTGCGAGCAGGTCGTGGGCTGGCAGATGATCGACGCGTGCGATGGTGCCGACGGTCGCTCCGTCGCGAACGACCTTCAACCCGACCAGCTGGTGGTCATACCAGGCATCGTCCTCTTGCGGCAGTTCGGTGCTGTCCTGGTCGACCCACAGAATAGCCTTCGCAAGCGTTTCGGCTTCGGTGCGATCGGAAACACCCTTGAAGAACCCGACCGGCTGTCCGTTGTACCAGCGCAGTTCGGCCAGTTCGATGCTCTTGCCATGCCACTTCGACCCGGTCGGCACCTGCAACGAGAATTGAGCTCCAGGCACAAACCGATGTTCTGGATCGTCTGTATACAGCTCGAGCTTGAGCGCGCCCTTCAGACCGTGGGCTTTCGTCAGGCGGCCAACACGAAGTTGCGTCCGCGGAGGGTTCTTGCCTGACACCTTAGGAGTCTGTGTCGATGACGTCGACGCGCACGCGGCGACCGTCAGCCAACGCGGAAACCAGCGTGCGCAATGCCTTTGCTGTTCGGCCGGAGCGGCCGATGACCCTGCCGAGGTCCTCGGGGTTCACGCGAACCTCGAGGACTTCGCCACGGGGAGAGCTTTTCGCCACAACGAAAACATCGTCAGGGTTGTCGACGATGCCTTTGACGAGGTGCTCAAGAGCGGGTGCGAGCAATGTTAGGCCTTCTCGGACTCGGAAGCATCGGCCTCATCGGTCGCTGAGCTTGTCGAAGCATCCTCGGCAGGCGCCTCTTCCTTCTCGGCCTTCGGCTTCTCGGCCTTCGGCTTCAGCACCGGCTTCTTCTTCTCGTCGGCCACGAACGCGACCTTTTCTTCCTTGGTCTTCAGCGTGCTCTTCGGGTTCTTCTCGCCCTTGAACGTTCCCCAGTCGCCCGTGAGCTTGAGGATGGCCTCGACCTGCGGGCTCGGCTGTGCGCCGACGCCCAGCCAGTAAAGTGCGCGCTCTGAGTCGACCTCGATGAACGAGGGCTCCTCTGTCGGGTGGTACTTGCCGATCTCTTCGATCACGCGACCATCGCGCTTGGTGCGCGAGTCGGCGACGACGATGCGGTAGTACGGGGCACGAATCTTGCCCAGGCGCTTCAGACGGATCTTGACAGCCACAATTCTCCTGTGTTTCGTAAAGTGTTTTTGAACTGACTGCCGTGGGCGTGGGGGCACACGCGGCAGGAGGTCTAATGGGGTCCACGTCCGGTTGGATTAGAGGGTCGAACCGAACAGAACTCGACGAGCTATTCTGTCATGGATCCGCGGGTTCCTGCTAATCGCCCATGGTCTTCTCGAAGTCGGCACCGCGGAAGTGACTATCCATATCCGGTAACTCAGGCAAAACGTGACATGCACCATCTTCGGCCCGCATGACCACGCGGATGTCTGATCCGCGGCGGCCGATTTTCCTGAGTTACCCGCAGGCGCTGGCCCGGAACTGCTAACCGCCTCACGGGTAGCTCTTCAGTCCTGTTGCAAGCAACTCGAAAGCGTCGTCGCACTCCAGCAGACACAGCTTCGTCGCTCTGACCCCGTCCATGCCACCAAGCTGACGCGACTCGTTGACCAGAACAAGCGTCTGAACGACCGCCAGTATCTGCGCAACGACAGTGCGCACTCGTACGGCATCCCGAGTGGGCGATTCGTTCGGAATCGACGCTCTTGGGACATCGGCCGCGTGCGAGACCGCGTCGATCAGGCTGCTTTCAAGCGCACGCCACTGGCGAGCGTATCCTGCCATGAGCGTTGGGCTGTCTCGAATCATTTTCGTGAATTTTTCGGCGCCCTCATGCAGTCCGGTCCATTCGGCCCTTCGCTCGAATTCCGATCGGACGAAGTGGTGCACGGCATCCACGACGGAGCCGCGAGCAGGCAGCGCAGCGACCGCGCCAGCGAAATCCGGCAACGTTCCGTGCGTGAAGGCGAAGAACATGTCTTCTTTTGCCGGAAAGTAGTTGAAAACGGTCATCTTCGACACGCCGGCAGCACTGGCGATCTCGGCGATCGAGACTCGCTCGAATCCACGCTCGACGAACAGCGCCAGCGCCGCGCGTGCGATCGCCGTGCGCGTTTGTTCCTTTTTCGATTCGCGCAGGCCCTGACTCGTGTTCACTGTCCCAGGCTAGCAAGAAAGTTATGCCGCTCCCATATTTTTACTTGACCTATTTTTATGTTGATCATATATTGACGGGGTGATGACACGACCGAACATCAGCATGACCAAGACTCAGGGAACCTGGGTGCTAGTGGCAGCCCTTGCCACACTGCTCGTCAGCATCCTCGACACCAATATCGTGACGTCCGTCGCGGTTCCGATCGCGCAATCGCTGCAGCCGGATGATGGCGCGGCGGCGGTGCCATGGCTTCTTGCCGTGTATGCGCTGGCCGGCACTGTCGTGCAGCCGATCTACGGAAAACTCGCCGACACGATCGGCGTGCGCGCGGTCTTTCTCACCGCCGTCGGAGTGTTCGTTGCCGGTTCTGTGCTCTGCGGATTCGCGACCACAATGCCCGAGCTGATTGTGTTCCGCGGAATCCAGGGACTCGGCGGCGGCGGTCTGATGAGTGTGACAATGGTCGTCATCGGCCATCTCAGAGCCGAAGCTGAGTCACACGGTGAGCAGCAATCGAACAGCGGCAACGCCGTCGCAGCAGTTTTGGTGGGCGCGGGCCTCGTTGCCGGGCCGTTGGTCGGCGGCTTCATCGAACATCTGCTCGGGTGGCGTTGGATCTTCCTCATCAATGTGCCCCTCGGCCTGACCGCTCTCGTCATCATGGCCGTGGCACTCAAACTCCCGTTGGGGGCGGATCGCGGCACGATCGATCCGGTCAGCGCGCTGTGCCTTGGAGTTGGCGCGGCAAGTCTGCTCGTCGTGTGCCAATGGGGCGGACGCCAGTTCGCGTGGACATCCTGGCAGATTAGCGCTGCGGCGATCGTCTGCATCGGCTCGATCTCCCTGTTCGCTTGGCGGCAGAAGACCGGGAGGAATCCGTTCTTCCCGCCTCGGCTGCTGTCGGAGCCGACCCTGCGCATCGTCACATTTCTGCAACTGGCAAGCGGACTCGGCATGGCGGCCGGGATCGTCTACCTGACTCTCGATCTGCAGCTCGTGCACGGCCTCTCACCGGTTCAAACCGGTGTTCAGTTGATGCCGATCGCCGTCGGTCTCGGCATTGGCGCATGGCTCGGCACGCTCGTCACGCGCAAGGCACGCTCCTTGCGCGGTTCGATCGCACTCGGAGCGGCAGGCACGGCAGCGGCGCTTGGCGGATTCGCAGCCTGCGGAGCCGACACGCCGCTGATCGTTGTCTCGGCGATCATGGTCGTGTTCGGTGCGGGGCTTGGACTCGGCCTCGGGAACGAACTGCTCGTGATCTTCGCCGTCGTCGACCGGCGTGATCTGGGAGTCGCGACAACCGGCATCCGGTTCGTCGAAACGCTGGGAACCTCACTGGGCGCGACCGCATTCGCGACGCTGTTCGCCGCTATCGCCACTGCTAGTTCGGATGCGGCGACGCAGGCGGGCGCGATCGAGATCATCTTCCTGATCGGGATGGTATTCATGGCCGCAGCGAGCGGGATCGCGTTACGCCTGCCGCACCCTGCATCACACCAGCCGGAGTGACAGGCCGCGTGCTGCCTGAAGTCCCTGCGTCGTTGCCCGCACCGCGTCAACACCGCGGGCGTCGCGCGCGCCACCGACCAGCTCAAACGGTATGCCGGCACCGTCCAGCGCATACGCGAGCGGATCGTGTGCTTCCTGCCCAGCGCACACGATCACGTTCGCGGCTGGAATGAGCTCGATGCGACCATCGGCAAACTCGACTTCGACACCGCTCGGGGTGATCGCGCGGTAAGTCAGCTCTGACAGCATGCGAACGCCGGCTTCCCGAAGCGCGCCGATCGCCACCCAGCGCGAGGTGATGCCGATCCCTTGGCCGATGCGCCCCTGCCTGCGCAGGATCGTCACATCGCTGCCACGGCGTGGCGTGACCCGCGCGGCACTGCCACCGGTGCGCTCGTCCAGCAGCGCGGTCGAGCGCGTGAGGTCGAATCGCGACCCGAAGGCCGCTGCCCGCTCGCGCGGATCATGCGACTCGACAAGGTATGCAGCAACATCGACACCGATGCCGCCACCGCCGATGATGGCCACGGTTCCTGCAGGCACCCCAGCGGTGATGGCCTGCTCATAGCTGAGCACGTGAGGAAGGTCAGCGCCGGGAATGTCGACATCCCGGGGCACGACACCGGTTGCCAGGATCACCCCGTCGAAGCCGCTGACAGTCTCGAGCGTCGCTGTGACACCCGTGCGGATGTCGGCGCCAAGCAGCCGCAAACGTTGCAGAGCGGATGCGGGCGTCCGTGCGTAGTCTTCCTTGCCCGGGATGCGAGAGGCAAGCGAGAACTGGCCTCCGAGCCAGTCTGCTGCCTCGAAGACGGTGACATTCTGGCCACGCTCAGCCAAATCGAGTGCCGCGGCGAGCCCTGCGGGTCCGGCCCCGACGACCGCGATACGCCTAGCACCCGCGTCACGGCCCAGAGGGAACTCGCTCTCGCGTCCCGCGCGCGGATTCACCAGGCACGAGACGGGTTCGAACACCAAAGAGCGGTCGATGCATGCCTGGTCGCAGCCGATGCAGGTGTTCACCAGGCCGAAGTCGCCCGCGAAACTCCGTTGAATGATTCTCGGATCGGCCAGGAACGGCCTCGCGAGCGCAATCGCATCCACTCCCCCGCGTTCGAGTGCTTTCTCGGCTTCGCGCAGATCGGTGATGCGATTGCTAGCGATCACGGGAACGCGTCCCGAGACGGCCGCCCTGATGCGCTCGGCGTAGCCGAGCCATGCGCCGTGCGGAACGGATGCTTGCACGGTCGGCACCGTCGACTCGTGCCAGCCCATGCCGATGCTCAACGCATCGGCGCCCGCAGCCACGAGCGCAATCGCGAGTGCATCGACCTCGTCTGCAGTCGACGAGCCCGGCATCAGGTCGTCCCCCGACATCCGAACCAGCACAGGCACGGACTCCGGGATGGCCTCACGCACCGCACCGACGACGGCCACGGCGAACCGCCGGCGGCGTTCGGCATCGCCTCCCCACTCGTCGTCGCGCAGATTCGTCAGCGGCGAGCAGAACTGGTTGATCAGATAGCCCTCGGACGCCATGATCTCGACCGCGTCGAATCCGGCCGAGGTCGCGGCGGCGGCAGCGGCCGCGAAATCGGCGATCGTTGCCTGAATTTCGGCCTCGGTCAGCTCCCGAGGCACAGCGCCACGCGCCGCGCGCCATGGCACCGGAGATGGCGCGACGCTTTCACCGTTGATGATCGCGTATCGGCCCGCGTGGAACAGCTGAGCCGCGATGCGACCACCGGCGTTATGCACGGCAGCAACGGCGACCGAGAACCGTTCGTGCGCATCCGGTGCACCGAGCACGGCATAGTCCGGCCCGCCACGGCCAACGGAATTGACGGCGAGTCCGCCCGTGATGATCAGTGCTGCTCCGCCTTCGACACGCTCGCGATAGAACTCAGCGAGCGCCTTCCCGCCGTCTTCACGCGTCTCCAAGCCCGTGTGCATGCTGCCCATGACGATGCGATGCGGCAGTGGCAGGTGCCCGATCGACCACGGCGTTTGCACGCGCGGCAGCAGCTCCATTCCGGCGCCTAACCGTCCTGCTGGTCGCCAGGTTCGCTCTGCTCGCCATACACGGCCGCGTGCAGGTCGCCCGTGGTGTCAGCCCAGAACGGCGGGGCCACGATGGTGAGTCCGCCGTCGACCGACAGCACCTGGCCTGTGATGTATCCAGCAGACGGCGAGAGCAGGAACTCGATGGCAGATGCCATGTCGTCTGCCGTGCCTGGGCGGCCAAGCGGCAGCTTCTCGATCACCGACTGCATGGGCGGGATGCCTGGTACCCGCTCGTAAAAGTACTCGAGCGAGTCAGTGTCGATCAGTCCGCCGTTGACGGCGTTCACCGTGATGTTCCTCGGGCCGAACTCGGTGGCCATGTACTTCATGTACGACTCGCTCGCCGCTTTCGCGGCGCCGAGCGACGCGTATGTCGGGAACGCCCGAAGCGAACCATAGCTGGTGACGACGACGATGCGCCCACCGTTGTTCATCAGGTCTGCTGCGCGCTGTGCGCCCAGCACGAATGAGCGCACGTTCATCGCCCAGCTGCGGTCGAGGTGGTGGAGTTTCAGCTGCGCAACCGGCTTGAACGCGCTGGCCGCGGCATTCGCGACGAAGTAGTCCAGCTTGCCGTATCGCTCCTTCACCGTCGCGAACAGCGCGTCGATGTCATCCGGCTCCTCGATGTTCGCCTGCACGACGATGCCGTCGCCGCCTGCAGCGCGAACCTCTTCAAGCGCTTGCTCGGCGAGATGCTGATTCGTCTTGTAGTTGATCACCACGTTGGTGCCGCGCGCGGCGAGCTTGGACGCCAGCAGACGTCCGATGCCACGTGAGCTACCGGTGATGAGTGCGACGGGTGTTTCTGCCATGGAAGTCGTTCTCCTCGTGAGTGCCAGCTAGTTATTGACGGCGCCGGTCAAGACGGCCCGTGCAACGATGAGTTTCTGAATCTCATTCGTTCCCTCTTCGAAGCGTTGGGCACGCGCGTCGCGGTACACCCGCTCGATCGGGTTGCGCTTCCAGTACCCGGATCCGCCGTGAATCTGCAGCGCCTTGTCTGTGACGCGCGTGAGCATGTCGACGGCGACCATCTTGGACGCGCTCGAGAGCACGCCTGCATCCGGCGCATCCTCTTCGTATGCCCGGGCGGCCTGCAGCACGAGGGCCTTGGCTGCTGCGATGTCCGCATAGTTCTCTGCGAGGTAGAACTGGATAGCCTGACGGGAGCTGAGCGTCTTGCCGAACGTTTCGCGGCGGTTGGCGTATTCGACCGCAAGTTCCTGCGCGCGCTCCGCAAGCCCGACGCAACTCATCGCGACGGAGACCCGGCTTGGCAGCAGGAAGCCGCCGAGCGCCACCTCGAGTCCCTGGCCTTCTTCCCCCAGCCGAGCCGAGACGGGAACCGGCGTGTTGTCGAAGCGCAGGATGGCGTGATCCGTGCCACGCACCCCCATCGTCTGCGAGTCGTCAATTACCTCGGCACCCGGCAGCCCCGTATTCGGCACCAGCAGTGCAACGGTGCCATCCTGACCTGTTGAGCCTTCCAGGCGCGCAGCGAGCAGCCAATAGTCGCACTTCACACCGAATGTGATCAGGTGCTTCTCTCCGCTGAGGTAGTAGGTGTCGCCGTCGCGGCGCACGGTGCTTCTGATGTCTGCGCCCGTGCCCGCGGTCGCCTCGGTGAGGGTGAAGGCGACGAGCACGTCTCCTGCGATCGACGGCTTGACGACCTGGGCGATCTGCTCGTCGGTTGCGAACGGGGCCATGGCCCGCCAGGTGCCGTTGATGACGTGCACGAGCATGCGGATCGACGCGTGCGAGCGCGAGATGATCTCCATCAGCTCGAGGTAGCGGCTGAACGGAATGCCTCTCCCGCCCAGCTCGACCGGCGCCGCCAGTGACAGATAGCCGCGCTCCTTGAGCTCAGCGAACAGTTCAGGCGGCACCTCGCCTGAGTCTTCGATTTGGTTCGCGAACTCTTCACCGCGGGTGCGAACCCACTGGTCGATCTCGGTCTTCAACGCCTCGAACTGCTCGTCGCTCATCTGGTCTCCTTCTGCGAAGCGACGAGCGTCGCTGCACGCTCTCGCAATATGTTCTTCTGAATCTTGCCGATCGGGTTGCGCGGAAGCGCATCGATGAACTCGAGGCGTTCCGGCCAGTAATACTTGGAAACGCCTGCTCGTGCAAGGTAATCCTGCATCTGCGCGAACCCGAGACGCGAATCCGACTGCGCAGCGACCACGAACGCACACGCGCGCTCCCCGAGCCGCTCGTCAGGCATGCCGACGATGGCCACGTCAGTGACAAGCGGATGCTGGTACAGCAGGTTCTCGATCTCGACGACAGGGATCTTCTCGCCACCGCGGTTGATCACGTCTTTCACACGACCTGTGATGTGCAGAAAACCGGCCTCGTCTGTGACCGCGAGGTCGCCTGTTCGGTACCAGCCGTCCGGGGTGAACACATCTGCGGTCAAGTCTGGGCGTTCCAGGTACCCACCGAACACGGTCGGCGAGTGCAGCTCGTAGTTGCCCTCTGTTCCCGGCGGAACTTCGTTGCCGTTGTCATCGACGATGCGGATGCGGATGCCGGGCAGCGGACGCCCGTCTGTCCCCCACGCATCCTCGGGCCGGTCGCCTGGGGCAGAAAGCGTTCCGAGGCAGGTCTCTGTTGTGCCGAACGCTCCGAGAACCGCTGCGCCAAGCACACTCGTCGCCTTTTGGGCAAGCGTGCGAGGCACGGCAGCACCTGTCGCCACGAAGATCCGCAGCGATTCAGGGGCGGCAGACCCGTTTTCGACGAGTGCGACCAGGTCGGTCAAGAACGGCGTTGCTGCCTGCACGAATGTGGCTTTCGCCTCGCCGAACGCTTGGGTCAGCGACAGCTGAGCATCCCACACCGGCTGGATGATGAGCGCGACCTTGAGCCGCCATGCGAGCAGCATGCCGTACAAAAACCCGGTCTGATGGGCTAACGGAGACGGTGCGTAGATGCGGTCGTCGCCGCCGAGCGACAAATGCTGCACCTCCATGGCAGTGGCCAGTCCCAGGCTGCGGTATGTCTGCTGAACGCCCTTCGGTTCACCGGTCGTCCCCGACGTGAACAGCAGCTGGCAGTAGTCATCCGGCCGTGGCGACCTGGATGCGATCAGCGACGGGTCGACGGTGACAGATGCCAGGGCGGTGTCGTAGTAGTGCCACGACCATTCGCTCGCGCGTGCTGCGTCGATCGCCCAGTCGGGTATCGGTGCGACCTCGACCGTGCCGTCGGTTCCATGCCGGCTGTTCTCCCTGAGCACGATCACGTGCTCGAGGTCGAGCCTGCGCTTCTGTGACTTCGCCTCGTCGATCACCTCGAGCAGTTCGACCATCGGGTACCGCTTGCGGAAATAGTCAGGCAAGAACAGCACGCGCGCATGCGAACGGGCAAGAACCATCGTGGTTTCGCGCGGGCCGAAAACCGGCATGATCGGCGTCACGACGGCGCCGATCTGCATGGCTCCGAGGGCGATGGAGACGAATTCGCTCCAGTTCGGCAGCTGAACGGCGACAGCTTCGCCTCGCTCTACGCCGAGTTCGAGCAGCAGGGCAGACACGCGGTCTGCCTCCGCCTTGACTTCTGCCCAGCTCTGGCTGACCGGATGCGAGTTGCCAACCTCGATCACGGCGGGCTCGTCAGGCGTCGCAGCTGCAGCATCCGCAACCGCCTCGCTTAGAACGAGAGGTTCGGCCGCGGCGCCAAGCTGAGCCTCGACGTCACGAGCGTCAAGCTCGCCGTTCGCCGCCTCGGCTTCTTCCTCGCCGAGCGGCTCGCCGATAGCCATGTCGAGACCGACCGAGTTCATGGCCTCGAGGAACGTCGGGTATGAGATGCGGTATGCCCGCGGATAGGTCAACGATGATGTGCCGTCTGCACGTGTTGCGGCCACCGCGAGCGACATGAGCACCCGATGATCGTTGAACGACGACATTGCGGCACCGTCGAGCGAGTCGACGCCCGTGATGCGCAGTTCGTCGGTGGACTGCTCGACCTTTCCACCCATGCGGTTCAGCTGCAGCATGGCCGCGACCCGGTCTGACTCTTTCAGCCTGATGTGTCCGACGTTGTGCAGCCGGCTTGTTCCATCGGCGAACGTCGCCATTGCCGACAGGATCGGCAGCAGATCTGGGATCGGCTTGCAGTCGATGTCGATCGCCTTTAACCGGATGCCGTCGTGCCGGATGCGCACGAACCCTGTTGCCGGATCGGTTTCCATCGGAACGCCCATCTCCGCTGCCAGATCCAGGAACTCCGCCTCTGGGTGATCGGTGTCTGCCGCCCGCGTCGCGGTCATTCCGCGCAGCAGCACGTCTGAGGGATGCAGCGCTGCAGCGGCGACCCCGAATGCGGCAGAGCCGATGTCGGGCGGAATCGTGTAGTCGGCGGGCGTCGCGGTCTGGTTGCCGCGGATGGTGTAAGTCAGCCAGTCATCCGAATGCTCGACAATCAGGCCGAAGTGCCGCATCATTCGAATCGTCAGATCGACGTACGGCTGCTCGTTGAGCTTGCCGCCGGTGATGTGGATGGTTGTGTCTCCCGTCGCGAAAGGGGCGACGAGCAGCAACCCGCTCAGCCACTGGGACAGCGTGCCTGCAATGCTGACCTCACCGCCTGTCGGACGGATCGGCTGCACCGTGATCGGCGGGCAGTCGTTCGTGCTCGTCAGCGAGATGCCCATCTGCTGAAGGGAATCGAGAAGCGCCTTGATGGGGCGGCGACGGAAGTATTTCATCCCGGTGAGCGTGATCGGCTTGTCTGCGAGCGCCGCGAGCCCTGTCATGAAGTACAGCGTTGTGCCTGACGACCCAACGTTGAGCACGCCGTCTGGTCCGCTCGAGCCGCGTTCGACGGTTTCCGAGGCCGCGTAGCGCCCACCTGTGACGATGTACGCGCCGTTCTCGATGCGGATGTCCGTTCCGAGCGCCCTGAGCACGCTGGTTGTCCACTCGACTTGCCTGGTGGAAGACAGCCCAGTGATGACGCTTGTGCCCGGCGCAAGCGAGGCGAGCACAAGAGCCCGGTGGGCGTGATATTTGGATACCGGAATGTCCAGGTCCCCGACGAGCCGAGTCTCACTTCCACGCACCATCAGTTGCACGATTTTCGACGCACCTTTCCGTAACCCCTGCCAGAACTTACTCGCGCAACCGCGTCCGCGCCAAATTCGACACGTCGTGCTCACATACCCGAAGCGGCATACGTTGCATCGAGTGCGCGCTGTGTGAAGATAGGCATACGCGGCACGGACGGTGGCACCATGCAGATCAGCTTCGCACAGTCTGAGCGTTCCACGCTCGGCGTCGAGTGGGAGCTCGCACTTGTTGACAAGTCGACGGGCGATCTGGTGCAGATCGCCGACGATGTGCTGCGCGAGCTGGGAACAGACGGCGACGAGCATCCGCAGATCACCCACGAGCTGCTGCTCAACACGATCGAACTGGTGAGCAGGGTGCATCATCGCGTCGACGAGACAGTCGATGACCTTCGCGAGCTCATCGCGCTTGTGCAGACCGTCACCGATCCGCTTGACGTCGAGCTGATGTGTGCTGGCACGCATCCGTCCGCCCAGTGGTTCGACCAGCAGGTCACCCAGAACGACCGATATGACAGACTCGTCGAGCGCACGCAATGGTGGGGCAGGCAGATGCTGATCTGGGGCATCCACGTGCACGTCGGGGTCGAAGACAGAGACAAGGTCCTTCCCCTGGTCAACGGGCTGCTGAGCTACTTTCCGCACCTGCAGTCGCTCAGTGCGTCAAGCCCGTTCTGGGGCGGTGCGAAAACCGGGTACGCCTCGAACCGCGCGCTCATGTTCCAGCAGCTGCCAACGGCGGGGCTGCCATACCAGTTCGGCAGTTGGGCGAATTACGAGCAGTACGTTCAGGACCTCGTGACAACGGGCGTCGTGCGTGACTACACGGAGGTGCGCTGGGACATTCGGCCGTCTCCACACTGGGGCACTGTTGAGATGCGCGCCTGTGACGGGTTGTCGACGCCGGAAGAGATCTCAGCTGTCGCCGCGGTCATCCAATGCCTTGTCGAATGGTTGTCGACGCGGATCGATAACGGTGAGCAGCTGGAGAACTTGCAGCCGTGGTTCGTGCGTGAGAACAAGTGGCGGGCAGCACGCTACGGCATGGACGCGACGATCATCGTGAATCCGGCCGGGGACGAACGACCTGTGGCAGACGACATCCGCGACGTGCTCGTGACGCTGGCACCGGTCGCCGAGCGGCTCGGTTGCGCGGCCGATCTTGACCGCGTGAACCTGATTCTCGACAACGGCGCCAGCTATCAACGTCAACTGCGGGTCGCAGCAGCCAACGGTGGCAGCCTGCAGGCTGTGGTCAGTTCGCTAACACGGGAACTTCGGAACGGACTGGTCGCAGGGCCGCTGCGATGATCGGTGCGAACGTCGCGACCAGCGCGATCATTTGCACGATCCCGGCTGGAACACCGCCGACGAAACTCGCGACGGCCATGATGATGGCTGCGACCGGAACCCACACGGCAACGATCTTGGCGCGCCGCAGCCCGATGGTCAGCGCGATCGGGCCTGCCGCGAATGCGATGAGGAAGACGATCAACAGCACGTTTCCGATGGCGCTGTCGTCTTGCGCATGTGGTGCGCCGAAGAACAGTGCAAGGTGACCAACGCCTGCCGCCAATCCGATCGCGGTCACCAGGCATCCGGTGAACGTCAGAACCCATCCCCGTGCCCGCGCCAGCTGCACTACGGCAGGGATCCCGAGCAGCCAGATCAGTGGACCGAAGACACTGATCACAGCGACGACAGCGAACAGAACTGATGATGGATCCGGTTGTGGTGTCCACTGCAGCATCGTTGCCGCGATGAGGCTGAGCGGTCCGATCACGAGACAGCTGACACCGACCATGCTGAGGGTGCGCTCGCGCACCGGTGATTCGTTCATGTCTTCTTCCTTTCCTGCGGTGTCAGCTGGCGACAGCTGCGCCGATACAACGAGCGTGCATCAGCTGCGAGCGGTGCCGCGTCTGCCGGTCTGAGGATCTTTCGTCGCCCGTTCGGCGGAACATACTCGCCCGTTCGGGCGATGCCGTTCGGGCGCCACCGGCAATAGAGTGATGGAATGTTCGAGCTGGCCGATCGGCTGCGACGACGACGGATGGCCGGCCTGCCTGCCACCGACATTCTGCTTGCGCTCGCCATGGGCACCGTGGCCGTGGCCAGCGTGCTGACCGGCAACCCGAATGAGGGCCCGATCGCACTCACGCTTCCCGTTGCGCTTGTGGCCGCCGGCGCGCTGGCCTGGAGACGCAAAGCTCCTGTGGCCGCGGTCATCGCGCTGGCCGTGAGCGGCACCGTTCAATCGATTCTCGCTGCAGGGCCGGGGTCGCTGTGGTCGCTCGCAGTGTACGCCATCGTCATGTATTCGGTTGCCGCATACTACCGAGAGGGCATGGCGGCCGTCGTCGGTATCGTTCTTCTTGCGGCCCTGCTCGCGCAGGAACGCATTGACAACGGGGTCGACTACCTGTTCGTCGTGCTCTTGTTCGGAGGGCTCTGGCTGCTTGGGCGAGCCAGCAGGCTCTGGCGCGGCCGGGTGTCGCGTGCCGAACAGCATCAAGACGATCTTGCTCGCATCGCGGTTGCCGAGGAACGCGTGCGGATCGCCCGCGAACTGCACGACATCGTCGCCCATAGCCTCAGCGTGATCGCGGTGCAGGCTGACGCAGCAGACGCTGCGCTCGGTTCACAGCCGGAGCGAGCACGCGAACCCGTCCGCGTGATCAAGGCGAGCGCTCGGGACTCTCTCGGCGACATCCGCAGGCTTCTGCATGCACTGCGCACCGACGACGAGTCCTGGCAGCCATCCGGGCAGCCAGCGCCTGGCCTTGCTGCCCTTGATGCCCTTCTGAACGGCGTGCGGTCGGCCGGCGTGCCGATCGAGGCAGAGACAGACGACTGCGCGGGGATCAACGCGGTAGTCGACCTGGCCGCGTACCGAATCGTGCAGGAGTCACTCACCAACGTCATCACACACGCGGGCGGTATGCCGACGACGGTCCGCATCGAGCGCACGCCGATCGCCCTCGACATCGAGATCAGTAACCGGCGGCCCTCCCATGAACGTTCCTCCCCCGGTTCCGGTCTCGGCCTGATCGGAATCAGAGAGCGCGTCACGGCCCTCGGCGGCACGCTCAGCGCCGGCGAGACAAACGACGGCATGTACCGAGTGCGCGCCATGCTGCCGCTGGCCGCGACCACAACGGCTGCGGGAAACACATCATGACCTCCGTGCTGCTCGTCGACGACCAACGGCTGGTTCGCACCGGTTTTCGGCTGATTCTCGATCTCGAGCCCGACCTGACCGTCGTCGGCGAAGCATCCGATGGCGCAGAGTGCCTGCAGCTGACCGCACGAGAAGATCCAGACGTCGTGCTGATGGACATCAGGATGCCGGTGCTGGACGGGATTGAGACCACCAGGCGACTTGTCGATTCCGGGTCACGGGCGAAGATCCTCGTTCTGACCACGTTCGACCTCGACGAGTACGTCTACGAGGCCATGCTGGCAGGCGCGAACGGCTTTCTGCTCAAGGATGCACCCAGGGAACAACTCACCGCGGCGATTCGCGCGGTGGCCGCCGGGGACGCACTGCTGGCACCGTCGGTCACCAGACGCCTCATCGAGAGATTCGTCGACCACAGATCACCGAACGCGACACGCCCTGATCTCGCCAGTCTGCTGACGCCACGAGAGGTCGAGGTTTTGCGTCTGGTCACGCGCGGACACACCAACGCCGAGATCGCCAGAGCGCTCTTCGTCGAGGAGTCAACGGTGAAAACACACGTTGCGCGGCTGTTGGCGAAGCTCGGAGTGCGCGACCGCATTCAGGCGGTAATCTTCGCCTACGAGACCGGATTCATCCAGCCAACAGGGTTGGAAGAGATCCCCTAGCGACCCAGGAACTTCTGCAGAGAGGCAAGCTCTTCTTCGGTCGGTGCGCCCTGCTTCGGCTTGCCGCCTCCGAGCCCGAATCCAGTGCCTCCGCCTGCTGCAGCGCCGCCAGGCTTCGTTCCTGCAGCAATCGCTGCGTTCTCGGCGGCACGCTTCGCAGGGTTCCCCGACCGTGAGCCCTTTTTCTTCTGCTGCTGCTTGCCTCGGCCGCCGCCGAAGCCTGCACCGGGGATCGGCCCCATGCCAGGCACGTTCGGCACGCCGCCCTTCGCCACCGTCTTCATCATCTTCGCCGCCTGCTCGAATCGGTTGACGAGCTGGTTCACGTCGGTGACGGTCATGCCCGAGCCTCGTGCGATGCGCACCCGACGAGACCCGTTCAAGAGTTTCGGATTCGTGCGCTCTGCACGCGTCATCGACTGGATGATCGCCTCTGTTCGCACGATCTCCTTCTCGTCGAAGTTGTTCAGCTGCTCCTTCATCGCACCTGCACCGGGCAGCATCCCCATCATCTTCTTGATGGAGCCCATATTGCGCAGCTGCTGCATCTGCTTCAAGAAGTCATCGAGCGTGAACGTGTCTGTCGCGAACTTCTCGGCGACCTTACGTGCTTCTTCTTCGTCGAACGCTTCCTGAGCCTGCTCGATCAGGGTGAGAACGTCACCGAGGTCGAGGATGCGGCTTGCCATGCGGTCTGGGTAGAACGGCTCGAAGTCGTCGAGTCCCTCACCCGTTGATGCGAAGATGATCGGCCTGCCGGTGACGGATGCGACGGACAGCGCAGCACCGCCGCGCGCGTCGCCGTCGAGCTTGGAGAGCACGACGCCGGTGAAGTCGACGCCGTCCTGGAATGCCTTCGCCGTTGCAACGGCATCCTGCCCGATCATCGCGTCGATGACGAACAGCACCTCGTCAGGGTCGGTCGCTTTGCGGATGTCTGAAGCCTGCTTCATCAGCTCGGCGTCGACGCCAAGGCGCCCTGCCGTGTCGATGATCACCGTGTCGTACTGCTGGCGCTCGGCCTGTTTCACAGCATCCTTCGCGACGCGCACGGGATTGCCGACCCCGTTGCCTGGCTCAGGGGCGAAGACGGGCACCCCGGCCTGTTCGCCGACGATCTGCAGCTGCGTGACGGCGTTCGGCCGCTGCAGGTCGGCCGCGACGAGCATGGGCGTGTGGTTTTGTTTGACCAGCCACTTGGCGAGCTTGCCGGCAAGCGTCGTCTTTCCTGCACCCTGAAGGCCTGCGAGCATGATGACGGTCGGGGGTCGCTTGGCGAAGATGAGCTGGCGTTGCTGTCCGCCGAGGATGCCGACGAGTTCCTCGTTGACGATCTGCACGACCTGTTGGGCAGGGTTCAGCGCCTTGTTGACCTCGTCGCCGAGTGCACGCTCGCGCACTGTTGCTGTGAACTGCTTGACGACGTCGAGTGCGACATCCGCGTCGAGCAGGGCGCGGCGGATCTCACGGACGGTGCCGTCGACATCTGCTGCCGACAGCTTGCCCTTGGTGCGGAGGTTTTTGAATGTGTCGGTGAGCCGATCAGAAAGCGTGCCGAAAGTAGCCATGGTT